>CANTWQ010000063.1 GCA_947853365.1 uncultured Bacilli bacterium | reverse complement strand
ATTTTTTTGATCTTTTTTTCATAACCTTTATTCATCTACCGAAATCAATTCATATTCTCGGTTACCAATACCATGTTTGGCAGCGACCTCGACAATGATAATTCCTTTTTTCTCTTCCATACGAGCAATCAATTTATCTTTTCCTGGATCATTACTTTGATAAATCAAATCTACACATGCTTGATCAATGGCAACAGGATCGGTACTTGCTAAAATACCAATATTTTGCATACAAGGTGCTGAAGCGTTACCATCACAATCACAATCCACAGAAATATTTACCATCGCATTGATATATACCGTATTTCCTTTAAAATAACGATGAACACTGCTGGCAGCATCGCCCATCGATGTAACGAATTGCACTTGATCTGTTCCAAAAATACTATCTTTCGCCTCTCCTGCTCCATGAATATAAGCCTTTCCGTAAGAAGAAGCACAACCGATAGAAAGTTGTTTTAAGCTTCCGCCAAAGCCACCCATGGCATGCCCCTTAAAATGAGATAAAACAAGCATGGAATCATAATTGGCCAAATGATTTCCAACATAGTTCTTTTTAATTTGGAAACCATCTGGAATATCCAATTCCAAATCTTTTCCTTCACTATCCATAATATCGACATCAAAGTATTTGCTCCAACCGTGTTCTTCCATTAGTTTTTGATGTTTTTCGGTAGTGTTTCTTGCACCTTCATAGGCAGTATTGCATTCCACAACCGTTCCATGCACTCTTTCTACTAATTTTTGCACGAATTCAGGACGTAAATAATTTTGGTTGCCCTGTTCTCCCGAATGCAACTTCACTGCTACTTTTCCAGGCAATTCTACCCCTAAAACTTCATACATTTTCACCAAACTTTCCGGTGATACTTCTTTGGTAAAATATACTTTTGCCTTTTCCATTTTTTTCTCTCCTTTTCATATTTTCATTGATTTGCAACAGATATTCTGTCCAAGCATCCATTTTCTATGCTAGAAAAAGGAATTTGACAGTGATTATTTTGTCTGCTAAAATGATTGTACTACCTAAACCTTAGTTTAGGTCAAGACTTTTTTGGGAGGAATGATCGATGGAGTACCGTATTCAAGAAATTTCTAACATGTTTCATATTCCCATTTCAACCATTCGTTATTATGATAAACAAGGACTCATTCCCAATTTAGAGCGAGATCATGCGGGAAACCGCATCTTTCATGAAAACCACATCGAAACGTTGAGAGTCATAGAATGTTTAAAAAGAATTGATATGCCAATCAAAGATATCAAAGAGTTTATGCACTGGGTAGCGATGGGTGATGAAACAATTACCAAACGAAAAGACATGTTTTTCCGACAAAAAAAGATAGTAGAAAAAAAGATCATGGAATTACAAGAAACACTCAATATGATCGATTTTAAATGTTGGTATTATACCGTAGCCGAAGAGGATCAAACAGAAGAAAAAGTAAAACAGATGCTTCCACAAGATATGCCTCAAGAAATCCGCCAAAAATATTTTAATTCACATAAAAAAAAGGAATCTAAATAAAAATTCCTTCTTTTTTTTGATATTTGGTAAATTCTTTTTCTTTGGCATATTTAGAGACTAAGACCACTTCTTTGGACGCTAATGTTTTAGGAACATCGATGACTCTTTGATTACGAGATCCTTTAAAATATAAATCCAAACTTCTTTCTTTTAAAAGAAATGGGCCATCGACTAAAACATCGATGAAAGGAAGTAATTTGCTTTTTTCTTTATCTTTCACAATATCTTCATAAAGATATCCCGTATAACACCAAACGTTCATGCCCAGTTGATGCGCATATTGGCAAATTTCTACACAAGCTTCCACTTGTTCCAAGGGATCCCCTCCAGAGAGTGTAATCCCATCTTGACCTTCCAATGTTCGAAGGACTTCTTTGACCTCTTCGACATCCACTTCAAAGCCTTGATCATATGCCCAAGTTTCCGGATTGTGGCATCCCTTGCAATGGTGCGGACATCCTTGGGTCCAAATCACCGTACGAATGCCCTCACCATCGACAATCGAATCTCTCTGTAAATCCGCGGCCAATCTAATTTTCATTATTTCGCCGTTTTCAAAAGGCCTTCGGTACTATGTTTTACCCGATCATGTTCCTCGGCTCTTTTGCCGTTATTAAAACGATCTACCGTTCCAACCAAATACCCTGTAATACGACGAATACGTTCAAATTTTACGCCTTCGCCAATCATTCTTTCATTATCTTTTAACATAATTTTTCCTCCTTTTTATCTTCCACAGCCACAAAGGTCTGCATTTTTTACTCTTTCAACGGTAACCCCTTCACCTTCACGTCTGCCGCATCCTGGGCAAACATCTCCAATTACCCCTGTATATCCACAAACGGGATCGCGATCAACCGGATGATTGATGGCTCCATAACCAATTTGGTTATCATGCATGACACGTACAATCTTTTCAAACGCTTCTAGATTATTCGCAGTATCACCATCCAACTCAATATAACTGATATGTCCCCCATTGGTTAATGCATGATATGGACCTTCAATTTTTAATTTTTCAACAACCGAAATATTATAATAAACCGGTACATGGAAAGAATTCGTGTAATATGCGCGGTCTGTAACTCCAGGAATTTCACCATAAATCGATTTATCAATACCTACAAAACGTCCAGATAAACCTTCGGCTGGTGTTGCAATCAATGAAAAGTTCAACTTATATTCTTGAGCATAACGATCGATACGATTACGCATAAAAGTAATGATTTCCAAGCCCAATTCTCTTGCTTTTTTGCTTTCTCCATGATGTTTTCCAATCAGAGCCTTTAATGTCTCAGCAAGGCCAATAAAGCCAATGGTTAAAGTTCCATTTTTCAGAATTGGTTTTAATCTAGAATTTGGTTTCAAGCCTTTCGAATCAATCCATACCCCTTGTCCTAATAAGAATGGGAAATTATACACTTTCTTACTACATTGGATTTCAAAACGCTCCAACAACTGATCGCGAACCAAATCCATCAAATCGCCAAGTTCTTGATAAAAGCCCTCCATATCGGCCGTTTTTCTCTCGCCTAATACAATTCCATGTTTGATACCAAGGCGTGGTAAGTTAATCGAAGTAAATGACAAATTTCCACGTCCTGTGACGATTTCTTTCTCTGGATTAGCTACATTGGCCATCACTCTTGTCCGACATCCCATATAGGCAATTTCTGTTCGATAATCTCCTTCTTTATAATATTGTAAATTGAATGGAGAATCGATAAAAGAAAAGTTCGGGAATAATCGCTTTGCAGAAACTTTACAAGAAAGTTGTAATAAATCGTAGTTTGGTTCTCCCGGGTTATAATTGATTCCTTCTTTCACTTTAAAAATTGAAATTGGGAAAATTGGTGTTTCGCCATGACCTAATCCACTATCGGCGGCAAGCAAATAATTTTTCATGACCATTCTACCTTCTGGAGAAGTATCGGTTCCAAAGTTAATCGATGAGAACGGTACTTGCGCTCCAGCTCTAGAATGCATCGTATTCAAATTATGAATGAATGCTTCCATTGCTTGATAAGTAGTACGATCTGTCTTCTGGATTGCTTTCTCGTAAGATAGCGTGAAAACGTGTTCTACCAATCGACTTGCTTCGTAGTATTCACGAAAATCCGTAATAGGAAATTCGATAGTTTTTAAACGATCGATAGCTTTGACAATATGATCCCACTTCACCAAATGTAATAAATCTAAAAGATCAAAATAATCATATAACTGTTGCTTAAACATCTTCTTAAATGTTTTTAAAACACCTGGTGCCATGTAGTAATCAAAAGCTGGTAAACTTTGACCACCATGCTGATCATTTTGATTGGATTGAATGGCAATAGCTGCCAAAGCACTATAACTCATAATATCTTGTGGTGGTCTTAAATGTCCATGTCCTGTTGAAAAACCATCTTTGAAAAGATCATTCAAATCGATCTGACAACAAGTAGTCGTTCCCATGGGTAGAAAATCCAAATCATGAATGTGAATTTGTCCCGAATCATGGGCATCGGCAAATTTGGGATTCATCATATAGGATTTAGCAAACTCTTTGGCAAGTGTACTGCCATATTGCAGCATCGTGCCCATCGGCGTATCGCCATCGACATTGGCGTTATCACGCTTGGCGTCTTCTTCGATCGCCGCCTTCAAAGTTAAAGACTCAATCGCTTTGGTCAACTTATGATAACGTGATTGAAAAATTCTACGACTTTCATTTCTCCTTTCACGATAACTAGAAAAGGATTCTAACACATCTTCATAATGTAATTTTTTCAAATATTTTTCAATCATATCTTGAATATCTTCAATCTTAATATAAGAAATATCTTGATATTGATCTTCAATTTCCTTCAAGACTGCTTTCAAGACTTTCGTATGATCTTCGATAGTGTATGTTTCATTTTGCACACTATCGAACCCTTTTTTGATTGCAAGTGCAATCTTTTCATGTTGAAATGGGACTCTTTTCCCATCTCGTTTTACCACTTTTAATTGTGATAAATCAGTACCGGTTGAAACCATATTGAACCTCCCTATTTTTGACTATTTTATTTTGTCTTACAATTCAATTTTAGAAATGAAAATGAAAAAAAGCAATCTTTTTTCGACCATTTTTTCATGTCAAAAATTAGAATCCCTATCCTATAAGGATTTCATCGAAAAAGTTTGACGAAAATTGACAGTTCGATTAACAAAATTGTACTTCTAGTTTTTTTAAAATGCTTTAAGTTTTATTTTTGAAACTCAATTCAAAATAAAAACCCTTATTTTTCAAGGGTTTTCAAAAAATAGCGAGTCACAAAAATGAGACTTCCGCAAAAAGCATTTTTTATAAAGTGTTATTTTTGCTCTACCACAACAGAATCAATAGGTAAAAGAGAAAGGGATAATTTTTGCTTTTCTTTTTGAATCTCTAGGACATAGCAATCGACAATATCCCCGACCGAAACAACTTCACTTGGATGCTTAATGTAATGATTTGCTAATTTAGAAATATGAGCCAATCCATCATCATGCAAACCGACATCGATAAATACACCAAAGTCGACCACATTACGAACGGTTCCTTGTAATTTATCTCCAACCTGCAAATCTTCTAAACGCAATATATCACTGCGTAACAACGGTTGTGGCATGGAATCACGGGGATCACGATTAGGTTTTTGTAAATCGAGTAAAATGTCATGCATCGTATACGCATCGATTCCTAACTCCTTAGCCATCTCCTCACTATTGACCGATGCCAATCGATCTTTAAAATCACTACTTCCCATCGTCGATAACGAAAGATGTAATTGGTCCAATAAACGTTCGACCACTGGATAAAAATCTGGGTGAATAGAAGTACGATCCAAAGGATTGGAACCATTGAGTACGCGCATAAAGCCAATCGACTGTTCAAAGATTTTCGGTGTCATTCCTTTGATGGTACGTAGTTCACTTCGATTTTGGATCGTTCCATGTTGGTCGCGATAAGTAAGAATACCATCGATCGATCGTTTATTCATTCCAGATATATACTGTAACAACGATCGACTGGCGGTATTTAGGTTAATGCCCACTTGATTTACGACTTTCGTTACGACAAACGTCAAAGAATCGTCTAATTTTTTCTCTGGAACATCATGTTGATAAAGACCAACACCAATGCTTTTCGGATCAATTTTCACGAGTTCTGATAAGGCATCTTGTAATCTTCGGCCAATACTGATCGCACTTCTTTTTTCAACCGTCAAATCAGGAAACTCAGCAATGGCTAATTTGGATGCCGAATAAACAGACGCTCCAGCCTCATTGACAATGACATAGGAAACTTTACGTTTGCTTTCTTTCACACAATGAACTACAAACGCTTCTGATTCCCGAGATGCAGTTCCGTTTCCAATGGCGATAACATCAATATGATATTTTTCGATCAAATCAAGGAAAATGCGTTTACTTTCTTCGATTTTATTATGTGGTGGGGTTGGATAGATCACAGCAATATCCAAAGGTTTTCCCGTAGGATCTAAAACGGCCAACTTACAACCGGTGCGATAGGCCGGATCATATCCCATCACAACCACATTTTTCAGAGGTGGCGTCAAAAGTAATTTCTCGACGTTATCAGCAAAATTACGAATCGCAGCATCTTCCCCCACTTCTTTCAAATCACTACGAATTTCACGTTCGATGCTTGGTATGAGGAGTCGCTTCAAGCTATCACGAATGGCCATACTCACAATCGGCACCACAAAGGAACGGGGATTTTTTATCACTTGTTTTTCTAAAAAAGATATCACTGGTTCTTCATCAAAAGCAATCGATACTGACAATATTCCTTCCTTCTCTCCACGGTTGATTGCTAAAATACGATGCGGACGCAATCGTTTCACTGCTTCTTGATAATCATAATACATTTCATAAACGAGCTGTGGATCTTCTGCTTTTTTCTTTTT
>CANTWQ010000062.1 GCA_947853365.1 uncultured Bacilli bacterium | reverse complement strand
CCAAAACATCCTCCAATGAGGGAAAAAAAGAACAGTATTTTTTCCGAAATACGGTACTTGTGATGCTTGGCGAACCATTTATCCAGTCCAAAGAGACAAAAAGAAAAGAGGTTGATGAGTGATAAATAGATGAGTTCTATTTTCATTCTGCTCCTCTTTTTTTCTTATCTTTTCGTCTTTTTCCTTTTTTTACTTCTTCATAAGTAGCATCAGTGACATCATCATCGAAGGCAGTTTCAATTCTTTCGCCTCTTCTATCGAATGCTTCTTGCACGGTTTCCGTAAAGGCTTTTAAATTTTTACGAATCATATAGGCATCAATGATATCGATGATGGCATACGTTACTAAAATGGCACCGATAATTTGGGTTAGGATGGCTGCGCCTTCAAATGGATTAAAGACAAGCAGAATACCTCCGGCCAGTGTAATCAAGGCTAAAATCATAGCTTTTAACCATGAGGTATTGCCATATTGTTTGAGTGTCAAGGCATATTGTACTTTGATGACACTGTTAATCACCATCCAAATTCCCAATACGAGTGGTAAGATACTAGCAACCGCTTTCGGATTGACAATTAAAAGTGTTCCGGCCAAAACCGAAATCACGCCATAGATCAAATCAAAGCGAAAGAAATCTTGTTCTTTGGATTCCCGAAAATATTTTAAAAAGGCTAAAATACCTGCAATGATAATACCAATGCCAATCACGATGGAGATAATGGAAATAATTTCATCGGGATAGATGATCATCATAATACCGATAATCATTAAAAATAATGATGTTAAAATGGTCGTCGTCCAAACTTTAGAAAGTTCTTGCTTTAAATTTTTCATACGCTTCTCCTCTTTTCTTCTTTTATTAAACCATACTTATCCTTATTTGTAAACCAGGGTTAGGAAAGATGGGCTTTATAATCATTCACAAAACGAATGATTTCTTTTAATTCGTTGCTATGAAAGGGATTATGAAGATCTCCTTCTTGTAATAATTCAAGAAAGGTACCTCTTCCACCCAGGGAAGCCAAATGCAAATATTTTTGGAAAGCCTCATCATAATTCTTTTCCGATTCCATCCATAATTCTAAAGCTGCAACATGGGCTAAGGCATAATCAATATAGTAAAACGGACTAGAAAAAATGTGACTTTGCACGTACCAATAAGTTCCTTTTTGTAAGAAGGAATTTCCTCGATAATCTTTCCATGGCATGTATTCTAATTCTAATTTGCGCCATATTTCTTTTCTTTGTTCCTTATTCCATTCTGGATGTAAGTATACTTCTTCTTGAAAATGATCTACTAAGGCGCCATAAAGTAAAAATGATATTTTATCGTCCAATTGCATTTTTTTATAACGATTGGTATCTTTTCCATAAAAGCGATCCATCCATGGAAAAGTCAATAGTTCCATCGCCGTTGAAAAAATTTCCGCGGATTCCATCGTCGGATAAATCAGTTCCGGCAGTTTTATGGTATCTTTTTCTTCATTGGCCAAATGGGATTGTAAGGCATGGCCAAATTCATGCGTTAACACTTCGACATCATGACTGGTTCCATTAAAATTGGCAAAGATAAATGGTGCATGAAAATCTTCTAAATAAGTACAGTATCCTCCCATCATTTTTCCTTGTTTACTTTCTAAATCCATCCAGTGATGATCGACCATTTTCTTAAAAAAGGTGGATGTGATTGGAGATAATTCTTGATACATGGTAATGGCTTTTTCGATTTTTTCTTCTTCCGTACCAAGTGGGGTTGGATTACCTTCTGGATAGAGAATGGTATCGTAATAATAAAGGATATCTAAACCTAATCGTTGCTTCTTTTCTTCTTGAAGATTTAAAGCATACGGAATGACATCTTGTTTGATCCTATCACGAAAATAAGCAACATCTTCCTTGGTATAGCCCATTCGGTTCATTAAGCAATAAGCCATTTCAACATAATTTGCAAATCCTAATTTATATGCCATTGTCGTGCGGATTTTGACGAGAGCATCATAAATCTCATCGAAAGTATTTTCTTGTTCCTCAAAAAAGGCAAAATAGCGTTCATTGGCTTCTTGTCTTATGGTACGATCGGGATGTTCGCGATACTTTCCTAACTGTGATAATGTCAAAGTTTGTCCCTGAAAAGAAATACGAGCATTGCTTTTTAACGTTTCATAACGATCAACCCATTTACTCTCTTCTCTACTTTCTGCGATCACCGCATCCGAAAAAGTTTTTTGCTTATTTTCAATCAATTGCAGAAACGTATGTGGTATTTCCGGAATATCTTTCCACGGTGAAGATAACACACAGTCAAAAAACTGGCGATCCAAAGCTTGATATAAAGGGGAATACGTATCCCAATACTCTTTTTCTTCTTTGGCAAAGGAATCGTTGGTGTTAATAGAATAATAGACATAATTCAATTGTTCCATGGTATTGATGTTACTTCTGATATCATTGATTTTTTGAAAAAGGTCTAGAAAAGTTTCTTTATCTGGCGCTTGTTTTAAAGCTCGGCAGAGTTCTTCCATCTTTCTTTTTTCTTCTTCATAATTGGGGCGTTGGTACTGCATGTCTTCTAATTTCATCATTTTTGTTCCTTTCTTTAATAACCATATACACATGCTAGAGAATCATCATTTTCAATCCAGTCATCGACATCGATTTTATGGTACTGATCGTGATCATCGCGCACATATACTTCTTGTATTCCCGCATTGATTACCATTCGTTTACACATCGCACAGGATGTCGCGTTTTTCATATAGCCTCCATCTCTTTCTTTTCCAACTAAGAAAAGAGTGGCTCCGATCATATCTTTTCTGGATGCGGAAATAATGGCATTGGCTTCAGCATGCACACTACGGCATAGTTCGTATCTTTCGCCGCGTGGTACTTGTCTTTTTTCTCGTTCACAATATCCTAAATCGCAGCAATTTTTCCTCCCACGTGGGGCACCATTATATCCCGTTGCGACGACTTCATCATGATTGACGATGACGGCTCCAAATCTTCTTCTTAAACAAGTACTTCTCTCAAGTGTTGCTTCGGCAATATCTAAATAATAATTTATTTTATCTCTTCGCATAAATCCTCCTTGATTCTATGATAAACCATCGATGCCACCATTTGATGTCCGAGAGGATTTAAATGAATGCCATCGATTGCCATATATTCTTCATGATCTTTCGTTAATTCATAAATATCAATACAATTTTTCGGATAAGTTTGGATGATCCAATTCCTAATTTTTAATATGATTTCAGGTTGCATATGATAGCAATATTTCCCGTGTTTTGCTACCATGGCGGGAGGGGTTAAAACATAGACTTTCGGATGATCCGGATGATTCTGATAACCCTCCACTAAGGTACGATAATCTTGATAAAAGGTGGCAAAGGCATTTTGGTTTTTCTCTTTGCTATCGTTGGTTCCCAAAAAAATTAGGACCACATCCATCTTTTCTTGATAACGTTTTTTATAGTATGGATGATTCAAATAAGAATCATCGGCATGACGTGATACCGCATAACGGTGCACGCCTTCATTCTTTACGACCATTTGACTTCCTAATAATTGTTGTAATCTACTTGGATAGCAATCACGTTTCCGATTGAGAAGTAAAGTTCCGTAAGTATTGCTATCGCCAACACAGATAATATGTTTCCTATTTTTCATTGGCTGATCGAAAAAAATCTCGTTTGTTCCAAGCAGAAGTCATAAATCGCCAAGCGGCTTTACGATTGGTGAGCCAAACGATTTGACTATCGTTTTTCGTATTTTTTAACATTCCTTCGACGAGAAAAGATGCGACTACATCAGGATAATCTCCTAAAATGTTATAAACTTTCTTGGTTTTTTCGGGAAGTTCAATTTTTTCCTTGTCGCCAAGGGCATTTTGAATAAAATCAGTTATCATAATCCCCGGACTTAAGCGTCCTACCAAAACACCGGTGTTCTTTTCTTCACTTTCTTTGGCAAGGGCTCTTGTGAAATAAGTGATGGCCCGTTTACTTGTCCCATAAAGAGAAAGACCTAACATCATGGCATCATTGCTACCATACCCTTCGATATTATAGATGGCACCATGTCCTTGTTTCATCATTTCCCGCATGGTCCATTTACTTCCTAGAATTGCACCTTTTAAATCGACATTTAAAATTGCTTCGATTTCTGCTAATTCTAATTCCCAAATCGGTTTATCTGGTTGATTGATCCCCGCATTGTTAATCCAGATATC
>CANTWQ010000061.1 GCA_947853365.1 uncultured Bacilli bacterium | reverse complement strand
TGATTCCGAATATGTATAAAATGGCAGGAGAATTATTGCCAGCAGTGATTCATGTCGCGGCAAGAAGTCTTTCGACCCATGCGTTATCGATTTTTGGTGATCACCAAGATATCTATGCCACTCGTATGACCG
Source organism: uncultured Bacilli bacterium (assembly GCA_947853365.1). Classification (GTDB taxonomy): domain Bacteria; phylum Bacillota_I; class Bacilli_A; order RF39; family UBA660; genus Faecenecus. Next base: position 3,608 of record CANTWQ010000061.1, on the reverse strand, counting down.
GGTTTGCCATTTTAGCCGAATCATCGGTCCAACAAGTGATGGATTTAACGGGAGTTGCCCATCTTTCCGCCATCAAAGGAAGAGTGCCTTTCCTTAACTTTTTCGATGGTTTTCGGACCAGTCATGAATTACAAAAAGTCGAAGTCATCGATCAAGAAAAACTAAAAAAACTGATCGATACCAAGGCCTTAGCTGATTTTCGCTCTCGTGCACTTAATCCGAAGAAACCCGTCACCAGAGGAACTTCGCAGAATGATGATATTTATTTCCAAATGATGGAGTCTCGTAATCTTTATTATCAAAATCTTCCTGAAATCGTAGCCTCTTACATGCAAGATATCAATAAAATAACCGGTCGTAATTATCGCCCATTTAATTTCTATGGTGATAAGGAAGCAACTAAAATGATCGTTGCCATGGGATCTGTCTGTGAAACCATCAAAGAAACGATCGATCAAATGCGAAAAGAAGGCGAGAAGGTGGGGTTAATCGAAGTTCATTTGTATCGCCCTTTTTCTAGTAAGTATTTTCTAATGGAATTACCAGAAACCGTTCAAAAGGTTGCGGTTTTAGATCGCACCAAAGAAAGTGGTGCAAATGGGGAACCACTTTATCTCGATGTCGTGGAAGTATTAAGTAATCATCGTAAAGATATCGAAGTCTTAGGTGGAAGATATGGACTTTCTTCCAAAAATACCAATCCTGCTATGATCAAAGCAGTCTATGACTTTTTAGACAATCGTGATCACTTTACAGGATTTACCATTGGTATTGAAGATGATGTAACACATCTATCTCTTCCTATTCCAGATTATCACTTACCAACAAGTGCGACCGAATTTTTAATTTATGGATATGGATCAGATGGCATGGTCAGTGCTTGTAAAGATATTATGAAAATTACTGGAAGTGCCACCAACGCCTATGTGCAAGGATATTTCCAATATGATTCTAAAAAAAGTGGAGGTATTACACGCTCACACTTAAGATTGAGTAAACAAGAGATTAGATCCCCTTATTATGTCGAAAATCCTTCGCTTGTGGTCTGTACCAAAGAATCTTATTTAAAACATTTAGAAATGCTAAATCATATTAAACCACGAGGAACCTTTATTCTAATTACCAATAAAAAGGGAAAAGAATTAGAAAATTTATTTTCGATGCATGATAAAAAAATATTACAAGAAAGAAACATTAAACTTTATGTTGCGGATTGTTATAAACTTGCTGGAGAAGTAGGATTGGGAAATAAAATCAGTGCCATCGTGGAAGCGATTATTTTTAAACTGGGTCATATTATCGATTATAACTATGCCACGAAAGAGATGAAAGAATCGATTACGAAAAAATTCCAATCTCGTGGTAACAACTTGGTGGAAAAGAATCATCAAGTGATTGATCGAGCATTGTCGTTGATTGACCAAGTTGATGTTGCAACCTTTACCATTACGGAAGTAACAGAACCCGAAAAAACCATGTTTGAAAAAATGAGCAATCAACAAGGGGATTCACTTCCCGTAAGTAGTTTCCGCGAGTTTGCTGATGGAACCTTCTCTCCGGGCTTATCTCGTTTAGAAAAAAGAAGTATTACCGAAATGGCACCATGTTATCATCCAGAATATTGTATTATGTGTAATCAATGTTCCTTCGTTTGTCCACATGCCGTCATCAGGCCATTTTTATTAGATGAAGAGGAGGTGAAAAACGCCCCGAAAAGTCTTTTACCAAAATTAAAAGATGCCAATATCAAAGGATGCAATTATAAATTCACCATCGGTGTATCCGTGCCCGACTGTACGGGTTGTACTTTGTGTACCGATGTATGCCCAGGGTTAAAAGGAAAGAAAGCGATTACGATGGAACTGGTAGAATCATCAAACATCCAAGAGCAAAAAGAAGAAGCCACCTATCTTTTTGAACACGTGACGCAAAAAGAGGTATTAAATACAAGAACTGTCAAAGGTAGTCAATTTAAAACACCAAAATTTGAATTTTCTGGTGCTTGTAGTGGATGTGGTGAAACGAGTTATTTGAAGCTGTTGACCCAACTGTTCCAAGATCGACTTGTGATTGCCAATGCGACGGGATGTTCATCGATTTATGGTGCCAGTGCGCCATCGACACCATATTCCATTCCTTGGGCGAATTCCCTATTTGAAGACAATGCCGAATATGGATATGGTATGAAAATTGCCGATAAAACAATGAAACATCGGATTCGTCATTTGATTGAAGAAAACATCAGTACAATCGATGATACTGAAATTGATCTTTACAATGCTTATTTAGAAAATCCGAATTCTGAAAATACTGAAAAACTATATAAAGTGGTAGATCATACCAAAGTGCCAGGCTTAAAAGAACTGAAGGAATTTATTCCTTTAAAAAGTATTTGGATGGTCGGTGGTGATGGTTGGGCATATGATATCGGTTATGGCGGTATCGATCATATTCTAGCCAATCATGAAAACGTCAATATTTTAGTATTGGATACGGAAGTGTATTCCAATACCGGAGGACAAGCATCGAAATCAAGCCGTATGGGAGCCATTGCCAAATTTGCATCGACCGGAAAAGAGACGGCCAAAAAAGATTTGTTACAGATGGCCCTCGCATATCCCCATGTTTATGTCGGAGCCATTTCTCTTGGAGGCAATATGCAACATACCATAAAAACCTTACTAGAAGCGGAAAGTTATGATGGACCATCGTTAATTTTAGCCTATGCTCCATGTATTGCCCAAGGCATTTTAAAAGGAATGACCTCAACCATTGATGAACAAAAATTAGCGGTTGCATCAGGATACTTCCCATTATTGCATTATCATCCGGAAGAAGGGAAACTCGTATTAGACAGCACACCAGATTTTAACCGTTATTACGAGTTTATTGCCGGCGAAGATCGCTATCGTATGTTAAAGAAAATCAATCCCGAAAAATATCGCGAATTATTAGAACAAAACAGGCAGAATGCAATAGAAAGGTATCAGACTTATCAAAAAATTGCTAATCAAGAAAAAGAAGATATCAACTAACGATATCTTTTTTATTACAAAAAAGAACTGCCCCCCCTGAGGACAGTTCCAATAAAAAGAATAAAAAGGGGTTGGCTAGTGTGATACTAGCATCCAATTCGCCTAAGCCGAATTGGTGATATATATAATAATCGTAAAGTAATAATTTGTCAATATTTTTGTTAAAAAAAATAAAAAAATATAACATACATTCTATAAGTAAAAAAACTAAAATAATCTTTGAAAAATGACAAAAAATATGTTATAATTTGTAAGAAAAAGGACGTGGTGTTTAGTGATATCTTTAGATAAAGTAAAAGGTGTTGGAGCTAAAAGTACTATGTTACTGAACCGCTTAGGTATATTTAATGTTGATGATTTAGTATCACACTACCCATATAGATATGATTTAATAAAAAGAACAAATTTATCTGAAGCGGAAGAATTAGATAAAGTTATAATAGATGGAAAAGTTGATGGAGCACCTATTTTAATTAGATTAAAAGGTAATTTAAATAAAATGAATATTAGATTAGTTACCAATGATGGAAAAATAGTTGGAGTTTCTATATTTAATCGAGCTTTTCTTAAAAA
>CANTWQ010000060.1 GCA_947853365.1 uncultured Bacilli bacterium | reverse complement strand
AAAGTTGTAGAACAGTCTCCCACTGCCGGGGAAAGTGTGGCCGATGGCAGTACGATTCGCTTATTGTTAGAATGAGTGGTTTGTGAAAAGAGGTTTGTAATATGTAAACGTTGTAACATAGGGCTTATTTTGATATACATTATGACAATATTGAAAAAGGATTGGATGATTGAAAACGGTACGAGATATTTATAGAAGGGTAGATATAAAAATGAGGTGTTACAACCTTTTTATGAAGTTTTAGTGAGTGAAATATGTCGCCGTTTGGTCTTTTCCTATGTAACCTTTACGCCAAATTAGAAAACATGTATATTTTGGATTTTCTTATTCTGAATGAGGATAGACATTTAGGAAATTTTGGTATCATTCGTGATGTCAATACGTTAGAATGGCTCGATGTTGCTCCTATCTTTGATAATGGTCAAATCCTCCAGATTGTTTCTTATGATGAAAAGGAATGATATCTTGTAGGAGAAGGAAGGTTATTTGATGGGATAAAACCCTTTGATGAAATGATCAAGGTGGTATCTTCTATTCAAAGAATAGATCTATCAGCACTAGATGGTATCGTAGAGTGGTTTGATGCACTTTTACATCAGTATCAATCTCTGACTTTTATTTCGGATATGAGAATGGAACGATTATGTATTCTGCTGCATCGACAAATTCGTCGGTTAAAAGAACTGCAAGAGGGCTTCTAGCATAGAAAAAGGACTTAAGCGTCCTTTTTTGGTATCGATAATTTTATTTTATCAAAAGTTACTTCACCCATAGGATCTGGTGTTAATTTTGCTTGTGCGGTTAAGGATGCTCCATAATCGGCGATGAGTAATTCTCCAGAGATGAAACTAGCCATATTGCTATTTAAGAAGACAATCGGATAGGCCATTTCGAGAGAAGTGGCTAAGCGTCCTGCAAAGCCTGCGGATGCAAGTAATTTTTCTTCACCCCCAGCAGCTAATGTAAATTCATTTTTCATACCGGTATCGGTAGAGCCTGGCAAAAGGGCATTGACGCGAATATGTTTTTTGGCAAATACCGGTTGTAAATAAGCCGTGTAATAATTCATGGCCATTTTTGCAAACATATAGCCTAAAGGTCCTGGTAAATGATTTAAATCCAAGCTTTCCAATACTTCTTGCATCTGATCCCAACCGTTGGCTTCTATGAGTGGTAAGTATTCTTTTTTATTTCCATCTTTTTCCCAATGGTTTCCGCCGGTTGATGTGACGAAAGCAATGGCACCTCCGCTTTCCATTCGATGATTTAAATAAACTTCACAAATGTAACGATTGGCTAAAAAGTCGATCGTAACTGTTTGATTGAAGCTATTTTTAATTCCGGAAACACCGGCAATCCCGAAGAAACAATCGATTTTTTCAGGAATTTCTTGAAATGCCTGATCAATCGCATCTTTCTTTGACAAATCGACAGAAATGAATTTGGTAATTCCTGAAATATCGACAGGGTTCCAGTCTAGTGCATACACTTTGGCTTTTAATGCGACCAATAATTCGGTTGTTGCTTTTCCCATTCCTGATGCTGCTCCGGTTACCACACAAACTTTATTTTCATATCCAAAATAATCTTTCATTGCATTCTCCTTTCTATGATATCTTCATTATATCATGAATTTCATTTTAGGTTATTTTTTTTTGCTAATATTTAAAAGAATGCCCATACTGATCATCGATATGAGTAAGCTACTTCCACCATAAGATAAGAAAGGAAGGGTAACTCCAGTGACAGGAATCAGGCCAATAACGACCATCAGATTCATTACTGTTTGAACGATGATTTGAAAGATCATGCCAAAAGCCAAATATTTTCCGAACGAATCTTGACAACGTAAGGTAATTTTGATACCGCGGTAAAGAAGAAGGGCAAACAAAGCTACGACAATGATGACACCTAGGACACCAAATTCTTCAGAGATGATGGAAAAGATAAAGTCTGTTTGTGGTTCCGGCAAGTAAAAATGTTTTTGTCTAGAATTTAAAAAGCCCATGCCCAATAATCCTCCGGGACCAATGGCATATAAACTTTGAATGATTTGAAAACCAGTTCCTAGAGGATCTTGCCAAGGATTTAAAAAGGAAATGATTCGATCCATTCGATAGGGAGCAATTAAAATAAGACCAACAATACCGACGATACCAATGGTGCCAAGGCCTAGAAAAAACTTTATGTTGACACCAGCAATAAACATCATCGCTAAAATAGATACGACAATAATCATGCCAGTTCCAAAGTCCGGTTGTAACATAATCAGTCCAAAAATGAAAAACAAAACGATTAAAATGGGAATGACTCCCTGTTTGATATCTTTTAAAAACTTGTTGCTATTGGTTAAATACTTTGCGGTAAACATAATGAGTCCTAATTTTGCAAATTCTGATGGCTGAATTCCAAAAGGGCCAATGCCAAACCAACTTCTACTGCCATTACGAATACTACCAATGCCAGGAATTAAAACGAGAATTAAAAGAATGATACAAACACCTAAAATCAGATTTGTTTTTTTGTAATACCAAGTATAATCTATTTTGGCAATGAAAAGCATGAGTACAAGGCCAACAATAAAAAAGAGTAGTTGCTGTTTGACATAATGAAAACTGTCAGCAAATTTATAATCTGCCCAGATACTAGAGGCGGAATAAATCATGATAATACCAAAGATGGCTAACATGATGACAGCAAAAAGGAGGAGTTTATCGCATTTTGGTTTTTGCATAGGATCACCTAATTCATTTTATAACCAAATGCCGAAATAAATTCCTCCCATTGCAAGAACTAAACCGACAATCCAAAATAATTTGACGATATCGGTTTCTTGCCAACCTAGTTTTTCAAAATGATGATGTAATGGAGTCATCAAGAATAGTTTTTTGTGAAATACTTTAATCCAAAATACTTGTAAGATCACACTAAGAGTTTCAATAACGAAGATAAAGGCGACAACTAACAAGGTCAATTCGCGGTGGACAAGAATGGCAATGACGGCCATGACGCCTCCTAAACTAAGGGAACCAGTATCACCCATAAAGACTTTGGCCGGATGTGTATTGTAGACAAGAAAGCCGAGTAAAGATCCCACGAGAAGAAAGGTAAATAGTCCTAAATCTTCAAAACCAACCATGATAGCAATTAAACTAAAGGCAATAAAAGCAATTGCCGATAGACCACCGGCCAGACCATCGAGGCCATCGGTTAAATTGACGGCATTGCTAGAACCGATCAATAGAAATAGTAAGAATACACCGTAGAACCAACCCATTTCAATGTGAATTCCTAGAGTGGATACAACGAGCGATGTTTCACCACCATCTTTCATATAAAGGAAAAATACTACCAGAGCAATTAACAGTTGTCCTAAAAATTTTTGAGGAACGGTGAGACCATCATTTTCTTTGTGCTTGATACTTAAAAAGTCATCTAAAAATCCTAACACTGCGTAGGCAACAATGACAAATAAGACAATTCCTAAATCGGAGGTCATTTGTAAATAACCCATTGCGACCAAAATCAAGGTAATAATTACAGTTGGAATGATAAAAATAAGTCCTCCCATGGTTGGCGTTCCTTCTTTTTTGCGATGATTTTCTCCGACAAAAGCACTAATTCGTTGTCCAACATGTAATTTTTTTAAGATGGGGATTAAGAAAAGTCCAAAGATAACGGACGATAAAAAGCCCATCATCAAAACGGCAATTGCTTTATTTAGTAATAACATAAGTTCCACTCCAGTTCTTTATAAAATTATACTATAAATTTGATGCTATCACTAGTATATATGAAAAACTAGACACGAATTTTACAAAAAAGAAGGAGAAGTTTTGTTACTTGATTTGGGCTAAGGCTTCTTTGATTTTAGAAACCGATTTTTGATATTTTGCTTGTTCTTCGTCGGTCAAGGTAATTTCCATTCTTTTTTGTACACCGTCTTGATTGATGATGGTTGGTCCGCCAATGAAAATATCATGGTTCGGATCATAACTGGAAACGGATAGAATGGTATTTTCATTTCCTAAAATGGCAGAGGTAATGCGTACCAAACACATACCAATACCATAACAAGTAGAGCCTTTGCGATTGATGATGTCGTAGGCGGCATCTCTTACTTCGATATGTAGTTCTTCTTGTTCTTCTTTACTTAAAAAGTGATTGATATCTTCTAGTCCAACTTTGGCTAAAGACCATGGAATAAATTCTGAATCGCCATGTTCTCCCATCACGTAAGCATGGATATTTTTGGGGTTTACCGTTAATTTTTCGGCAATCATATAGCGTAAGCGAGCGGTATCGAGAGAAGTTCCACTACCAATCACACGATTAGAATCGATACCAGCATATTTCCAAGTGAGATATGTCATAACATCCAGTGGGTTGGTGGCAATTAAAAAAATACCCATAAAACCGTGATCCATGACATTTTTGACAATCGATGCAAAGATCTTACTATTTTTATCAATCAAATCCATTCTGGTTTCGCCTGGTTTTTGATTGCTTCCCGCGGCAATGACAACGATTTTGCTATCTTTACAGTCTTCATAATTACCCACATGAATATTGATTTTCGATGGTGCGAAGGGAAGGCCATGGGATAAATCGGCAGCTTCTCCGATAATCCGTTCTTGATTGGTATCAATTAAAACCAGTTCTTCCACGGGTGTTTTTTGATTTAACAAGGCATAAGCATAGCTCATACCAACATTTCCACATCCAATTAAAACAATTTTATTTTTCATACATCCTCCTTTTATTTTCTTTTTTAGTATAGCATATTTTTTATTTTCTACTTGTAAAATATGTAAAAATTTTATAGAATGGAATTATAGTAGGATAGGAGATGGTTGCTTTGACACTGAAAGAGAAGAAAAGAAGAAAATGGAATCGGGTGGCTTTTTTATTACTTACCCTTTCGTTGTGTTTGTTGACTTGTGGTGTTTCAACGGCGTTTTTTGAATATGTGAAGTCCGGAAATAAAGTAAATACGATTGAAACAGGACAAATGATTTTTACTTATTCCGAAAGCAATGATGCAGGAAGTGGTATTTATATTGAAAATGCCATGCCAACGAGCGATGAAGATGGAAAAAACTTACGGATTGCCAATCAATATTTTGATTTTCAAATTTATACGAATATTATCAGTGCACCTTTAGAGTATCAGATTGTAGCAGCGAAACAATCGAACAGTACATTACCGGATGACTATGTTAAAATTTATTTAACGAGAAGAGAAGGAAATTATGAAACACCAGTTGAAGAAACGGTACCAAATGGGGAAGTAATTTTATTCAGTCAATTAGCAAATACCGATTATCCAGGACAAACAGGGAAAGTCATCTACCGTGAAACTGTTACCAATAACAAAGAATATTCTAAAGAATATCGCTTACGGATGTGGGTGAAAGAAGATGTCAATGTATTAGATAGTAATTTTTCAAACAAACAATTTTCGATTAAAATTAACGTTTATGCCAGAAGTTTATAGTTGTTAAAATAGAGGAGGAAAGCCTTATGTATCAAGGAAAAAAAGCCCTGGGGGGGGGGCGGATTTTATCAAAAAGTAAGTTCTAGAAGTACCAATTTTTGTACTTCTTTTCCTGTCTATTTTTCTATCATCAGGGACACTTGAAAAGTGTCTTTTTGCGTAGAAGAAAGAAAGGAAGGGAATTTATGAACGAAAGAGAAAGAAAAAAAATCAAAAGACTGATCATCGTCAGTTGTACAGTATTAGTATTATGTCTTGTAGCAGTGATAGGCACA
>CANTWQ010000059.1 GCA_947853365.1 uncultured Bacilli bacterium | reverse complement strand
TTATTTCCCGGGAAATAATTTTATAAACAATGTTTCACGTGAAACATATATTTTAAAATATCAATAGGATATCATTACCTAAAAAGCAACTAATTTCGATATGTTATCTAACAGCTAAATATTTATTTTCAAAAAAATAGTACATATGTTTGTATTTTTTGTAGAAATTTTCATGTTTCACGTGAAACATGAAAAAATAGTTGTAAAAATTATAAAAATATAGTATTATTTTGATGATGCAATGAAGGGGCTGGAACCAAGTCAGGATCGGAAGATAGCAGCTTTAACAGTTTATTTCCTTCATGTGCATCTTTTTTTTGGAGAATTTATGAAAAATGATGAAAAATATATGAAAATAGCATTAGAGGAATCCAAAAAAGCGTTTGCTTTAGGAGAAGTTCCGGTCGGGGCGGTTATTGTCTGTCATGATACTATCATTGCGCGTGCACACAATCAAAAAGAATCTCAAAAAAGTGTTTTGAAACATGCGGAATTGTTGGCGATTGCAGAAGCTTCAAAATTCCGGAGAAATTGGCGCTTAGAAGATTGTGAGTTATATGTTACGTTAGAACCATGTCCTATGTGTGCTAGCGCTATCCAACAAGCACGTCTTTACCGTGTAATATATGGAACAGATTCTAATAATGTCGAAAATCATGCGATTGTGGATAAAATTTTTAAAACAGCGAATGCAAATCGCCCTGTTTCAGTGACTTCAGGAGTGTTGGCAAACGAGTGTTCTGAGATACTTTCTCTTTTTTTTAAAAACCGTAGATAACAATTCTTATTTTTTTTATTCTATGTTATAATAATATTGTTTACAGGAGGGTGATTTGATGTCTTATCAAGCATTATATCGAAAATATCGACCCGTTGATTTTGATGGTATTGTTGGGCAAGATGTAGTAAAGAAGACTCTACAAAACTCTTTGAAAACAGGTAAGATATCGCATGCGTATCTTTTTTCCGGACCGCGGGGCACAGGGAAGACATCTATTGCTAAAATTCTTGCCAAAGCTGTCAATTGTTTGCAACCGAACAATGGAAATCCTTGCCAAACATGTGAAAATTGTATCGAAGCGAATTCTAGAGAATGCGCTGATATTATTGAAATTGATGCGGCTTCAAACAATGGAGTAGATGAAATTCGTGAATTGCGAAGTAAAATTACATTGGTTCCCGCAAAATTGAAATATAAAGTTTATATTATTGATGAAGTCCATATGTTGTCTATTGGGGCATTTAATGCGTTGCTAAAAACTTTAGAAGAACCACCGTCACATATTATTTTTATTTTAGCAACCACTGATTTGCATAAGGTTCCTGTTACTATTATTTCAAGGTGTCAATGTTTTTCATTTCGCCGGATTGCGCCAAAAGATATGTTATGTCGACTTCGCGAGATTATTTCCTTGGAACATATTGAAGTAGAGGAAGGGGTTTTAGAGGCAATTTGTGATAGAAGTGATGGTGGGATGAGAGATGCTCTTGGAATGCTGGATAAACTTGTTTCTTACACTTCTTCTAAAATCACGACGAAAGATTTAGAAGAAATTAACGGTATTGTATCAAAACAAGATATTACTGATTTTATACAGCATGTAGTGGATAAAGATATTCCTTATTTGTTGGAAAAATTAAACTTTTATTATCAAAATGGTAAGGATTTGATTTGTTTTGCTGAAGAAATTTTGTTACAATTGCGTGATCAATTGGTAGATATTTATGTTAACAAGAACAATCAGTATGATCCGTTATTTATTGATCGCTTTGCTATGGCTATGAATGATCTTTTGAATGAGTTGAAGAATTGTTCTTATCAGAAAACGATATTTGAAATTACACTTCTAAATTTCGTTGGACAGTCTGCTCCTCTAGATCATCATGAAGAAGTTGCTTTGAGACCAGAATCAAAGAAGATGGCTTTCTCTCATCCTGAAGGTAAAGAGAAAGATGTTGTATCTTCCGAAGGCCTTTCGATCTCTTCTTCTAATGCTCAAAAAGTAGATGATCTTTCTAATTCTAAAGAGAAGGAAAATGCTTTTTCGGTGATAAAACCAAAACTTGATGAGAAGCAATTTCAAACACGATTACGAAGAAGAATAGAAAATACATTTGCTCGTGCCCAAAAAAGTTATCTTATAGAGCTTAGAAAAAAATGGTCTAAAATTATGGATTACACATTGGATCGAAACATTGGAGCAATTGCTTGCTTTTTGGTAGATGCTACCATAGCTGCGGCTAGTGATCGAAATTTGATTTTGGTTTTTGATTATCCATCTATGATTTCTCGTGGAAATGATATGTTAGAACAAATAGAAATGGTGTTGAAACATATTTTTGATCACGAATATAAAATTGTATTATTGACCAAAGAACAATGGGAACAAGAGAAACAAATGTTTATGGAGCATCGACGGCAAAATTATGTTTATCAGTATCAGGAGGAGGTCTCTCCTGTAGAAGAAAAGTCAGAACAAGAAGAAATTTCATCTCAAGAAGAAATGGATGTTTCTCATGATATTGTTCAAAATGCGATTTCTCTATTTGGATCTGATATTGTAAAGATAGAAAATTAAAGGAAGAAAGAAGGTATATAATGAATATTCAAGCGTTAATGAAACAAGCACAAAGTATCCAGAAAGATATGTTGAAAGCAAAGGAAGAGATTGATAGCACTATTTTTGAAGGGAAAAGTTCTTTTGTTACCGTTACAGTGAATGGAAAAAAAGAATTATTAAAAGTTGTAATTGATCCATCATTTTCTTTTGCGAAGGAAGATTTGGAAATGTTGGAAGATGTTTTAGTGGTAGCAGTAAATGATGCATTCCGGAAAGTAGATCAAATGACCGAAGAAAAAATGGGTAAATTTGCTCATGTTCCGGGAATGTTTTAGGGGGTATTATGTATCCGGATAGTCTTCGTGATTTAATAGAAGGATTTAAATATCTCCCAGGAATTGGGGAAAAAACGGCTGAACGTCTTGCTTTTTCTTTGCTCGATTTACCAGAAGAAAAATTAAACTTTTTTGTTGAAAGTATCAAGACGGCCCATGATAAGATTCATCGTTGTCCTATTTGTAACCATATAACAGATCAGGATGTTTGTAATATTTGTTCTGACCGACTTCGTGATACATCTTCTCTTTGTGTGGTGGAAGATTCTAAAAATGTTTTTCTATTTGAACGCTTAGGAATCTATCATGGTTTATATCATGTATTAGATGGCCTTATTTCGCTAATTGACGGAATCAATCCGGAAGATATTGGGATTGATAAACTAGTCGAGCGCATTAAAAAAGGAGATTTCAAAGAAATTATATTGGCTGTAAAACCTAGTATTGAAGGGGAGACAACATCTTTATATATTAAGAAAATTTTGGAGGGATTGAATCTAACGATATCAAAAATAGCATCAGGTGTTCCGATGGGGGCAGATATGGAATATATGGATGCCATGACGTTGGAAAGAGCTTTAAATGATCGTAAAAATATAGAATAAAATCAATGACCTCTCATATGGTAAAATGAGGGGATTCTATGTTAAAAAAAATTTATACCATAATCAAGAAAATTATTTTTGGCGCTTTTATTCTATATGGATATAACCTTTTGGCTGTGTCTTTTAATCTTGTGATTCCATTGAATATTATTACAATTTTATTGGTTGGATTTTTAGGGTTACCAGCGTTGTTTGCCCTAGTAATGTTATTGGTTTTTCTGTTTTGAGGTGGTATTTATGCTAGAAAATTTTAAACAAGAACAAGAAAACTTTTACCGTGTGATAACCACGGCCATTTCGAGTGGAAGAATATCTCATGCTTATTTTATTGAAGATAATGGATACCTAAAAACAAAAGATCTTATTTTTTCTTTTGTTAAATATATTATTTCCCAAAAAATGGATCCTCAAAATAATGATGTGACACTTGATTCGATTTTTCACTTAATTGATGAAGGGGTTTATGATGATGTAAAAATGATTGAACCCGATGGTCAATGGATCAAAAAAGAACAATTGCTATCATTGCAAATTGCTTTTCAAACCAAATCTTTGCATCATCTGCCACGTATTTATGTTATTTTTCAAGCGGACAAGCTCAATCGATCGGCGGCCAACTCTATTTTGAAATTTTTGGAAGAACCAGAAGATGATATTATTGCCATTTTGGTGGCGCATAATCGTTATCAAATGCTTCCTACCATTTTGTCAAGATGTCAAATTTATTCTTTAGAAAATCATGAAACGACTGTTTTTGATGGCATGGAGTCTTGGATGGATGGGGTTATGGACTTTTGCTATTTCATTGATACGAAAAAAATAGATACCATTGCATATTACAATTCTATTTTTTCTAATGTAAAGAGTCGAGATGACTGGAATCAAGTTTTATCATTGATTTTTCATGTTTATGAAGCCTTGTTCGAAAATCATTTGGGACAAGTTCTCCCTCCTATTTTTCAAACTTATGAAAGGCAGGTGCGGGAATTGTTCAAAAATAACGATACCATAGAACTAGGTCGAAAAATGAAAATAGTTTTACAAGCAATGGATCGTTTGAAAGTGAATGCGAATCAAAATCTTTTATTAGACTATTTGGTTATTCGTTTGTGTGGAGGTGTGTATGATTAAAGTTGTTGGAGCTAATTTTAAGCCATCTGGACACGTTTATTATTTTTTGGCACAGGATATGGATTTTGAGATAGGGGATGCAATCATCGTCCAAACGGAAAAAGGATTACAATATGCCAAAGTAGTATATCCTTGTTGTTATCTTGATGAAAAAGACACTGCTCTTACTTTTAAACCTGTTATTCGCTTGGCTACGAAAGCTGATGAAAAGCAGTATAAGAAAAATCAACAAGATAGTAAAAAGGCCCTTGCTGATGCTCGTAAATTTGCCAATAAATTAAAATTAGATATGCATCTTTTAGAGGCGTCATTTACTTTTGATCGAAAGCAATTGATTTTTCAGTTTACGGCTGAAGATAGAGTTGATTTTAGAGAACTTGCACGAAACCTTGCTAAAATTTATCATACAAGAATCGAATTACGACAGATAGGAGTTCGTGATAAGGCCAAAGAAATTGGGGGATTGGGGCCTTGTGGTCGATTCTTATGTTGTAGTAGCTTTTTAACAGAATTTAATAGTGTGTCAATTAACATGGCTAAAAATCAATTTATTTCTTTGAATCCCTCTAAAATCAATGGTGTCTGTGGAAGGCTTCTTTGTTGTTTGAATTATGAGGATGCCCTTTATTCAGAATTAAAAAAGGACTTGCCCGCGATTGGAACCTTGATTCCTACTCCCGAAGGTATGGGAAAAGTTATTTCATTACAGGTTTTCGAGAAAAAAGTTACGGTTGAATTTAAAGATAAACATACATCAGTATATGGTATGGAGGATTTGCCAGATGGAAGTCATTCATGATTTGGTGGGATACCAAGGCCGAAAAATTGTTCAAAATACCGAATGGTTTTCTTTTTCACTGGATTCCGTATTGCTGGCCAGATTTGTTCGTGTTTTACCACGAATGAAGAACATTCTTGATTTGGGAACAGGAAACGCGCCGATTCCTTTGATTTTATCGTTACAGACCAAAGCTCATATCACGGCAGTAGAAATTCAACCGGATGTATGTCAGTTAGCTCGTAAATCAGTTTCTTTGAATCATTTAGAAGAACAAATTACAGTATTAGAGTATGACATGATGGATTTGAAAGAAAAATATAATAGTGATACCTTTGATTTGATTACAATGAATCCTCCTTATTTTCCTTATCATGATACTTCATTTTTGAATATGGATATTCATAAGACGATTGCTCGGCACGAAATTAGAATGAACTTAAAAGATATGTTGCCCATCGTTCGTTATCTTTTAAAAAATAATGGTAGTTTTGCGATGGTTCATCGAGTGGATCGCTTCATGGAGATTCTTTCTTTGTTACAATATTATCATTTAGAACCGAAAAGAATCCAGTTTATCTATCCGAAAAAGTGTGAAAATGCAAATCTATTCTTGATTGAAGCAGTAAAAAATGGTAAAACAGGAATGACCGTACTTTCCCCTTTGATCATTCATGAGGCGGATGGAAGTTATACGGAACATGTGAAAGAATTTTTTATGTAGGGAGGAGTAGGAGAATTTATATGGAAAGTGATAATCATCAAAATAAAGGAACATTGTATTTGATTCCAACACCTATTGGAAATATGAAAGATATGACCGAGCGCTCTTTGGAAACATTGGCGATGGTCGATGTGTTGTTTTGTGAAGATACACGTGTTACTGAAGGCTTATTGGTACATTTTCATTTGCCTTATAAAAAGTTGATTAGTTGTCATGATCATAACGAAGAGCATATGAAATCAACAGCCTTAAAATATTTAGAGAATGGTTTTCATATTGGTTTGGTAACGGATCGTGGAACACCTATTATTAGTGATCCTGGTTATAAGATAGTAGAAGAGGTGATTCAACACGGATACTCTGTTGTTAGTCTTCCCGGAGCGACTGCTTTGATACCCGCACTTACGATGTCTGGATTATCTCCTTCTCCCTTTTTATTTTATGGTTTTCTATCTTCTAAAAAAAGCCAACGCGAATTAGAATTAAAGCGACTTCAGCCACTTCCCTATACTCTCATTTTTTATGAAGCCCCTCACCGTATTTTAGAAATGTTACAGGCGGTACATGATATTTTGGGCAATCGTACGATCGCTCTTTGTCGAGAAATTTCAAAATTATATGAAGAAGTAATCAGAGGTAATGTGGAGTCGGTTTTACAAAAAATACAAAATGGTGTTCGTGGTGAGTTGGTCGTGGTGGTAGATGGAAATCATGAGCAAGTGGATTATTCTCAGTTGTCGATTTTAGAACACGTCCATTTGTATTTAGAAGATGGTATGAGTGAGAAAGATGCCATTAAATTGGTGGCTAAGGAACGGAATGTACC
>CANTWQ010000058.1 GCA_947853365.1 uncultured Bacilli bacterium | reverse complement strand
GAAAATATGTATACCTCAACGATCGATGATAAAGAATTTGCAATTAAACCAATGAACTGTCCAGGTGGCATGCTCGTTTATAAAAATGGATTGCATTCTTATAAGGATTTACCAATTCGTTGTGGAGAATTGGGATTGGTTCATCGTCATGAAGCGAGTGGGGCGTTAAATGGTTTGTTCCGGGTTCGTTGCTTTACTCAGGACGATGCACATATTTTCATGAGAGAGGATCAAATGGAAAGTGAAATTGTTCGCTTGATCGGTTTCATTGATCGAGTTTATACTATCTTTGGACTTCCTTATACGATAGAACTTTCTACGCGTCCGGAAGAAAAGTATATTGGGAATATCACTACTTGGGATAAGGCGGAAGCTATTTTAAAGAAGGCTTGTCAAGAGGCTGGTAAAGAATGCAAGATCAATCCTGGAGATGGCGCTTTCTATGGACCGAAATTGGATTTCCATGTGACGGATTCTTTGGGAAGAGAGTGGCAATGTGGTACGATTCAATTAGATATGCAGCTGCCTGAACGTTTTGATCTTACCTTTGTTGATAAAGATGGAACGAAAAAAAGACCGATTATGCTTCATCGCGTCATCTTTGGTAGTATTGAGCGTTTTATCGGTATTTTAATCGAACATTTTGCTGGCGCTTTCCCTGTTTGGCTAAGTCCTGTACAAGTGAATATCATTCCTGTTAATCCTGAAGTGCATTTAGATTACGCAGAAGCAGTGCAAGCGTTCTTAGAAAGTCATCATATTCGGACAGCACTCGATGATCGAAATGAAAAACTAGGTTATCGGATGCGGGAAAGTCAAACGAATAAGATGCCATTTACATTGATTTTAGGAGATAAAGAACAAGAGCATGGTAGCATTAGTTATCGTTTGTATGGATCCCAAGATACGACGACCGCGTCACAGGAAGAGTTTTTCAATATGCTAGAAGAAAAAATTCAAACGAAGGCAAGATAGAAACATCTTGCTTTTCTTCTGTTTACTTTTTTTTCATCTTTTGCTATGATAAGTATCAAAAGTGAGGAATAGTATGGTACAAATAATCGATGGACGAACATATGAAGTGGTATTTACGGATATGGAAGCACCTTATCAAGTGGCAGAGTATCGTAGTTTAGAAAAAAATGAACGTTATTATGGCATTATCGATGCAAAGCACCAATTGTTATTTGGGGATGATGAAAATCCTTTGGTTTCTTCTATGATTTATCCACTTTCTGAAGATACTTTTTACTATTGTCATGAAGCGCAAGGGGAATGTGTTTTCCTAGAAGTAAAAGACGGTGTTTTAACATCACAAGTATTAACAGAGGTACAATCGATGCTGCAAACAATTATGGGGCATTATATGGTTCGCACTACTGACGGGAAAGTTGCTCTCTATTTAAAAGATGAAAAAAAAATAACACCTCCTGTCACCTCGATTTCTCTTACTTCTAGTAAAGATACACTTTCGTTTTTCGATGAAATGGAATCGAAAAATGGAATAACGTTTTTACTTTATGGCTTGATTCGCTCGGATGGTGTTTTTACACTTGTCTACGATATACAAAATGAAGAGGTATATCATCCTTTAGAGAGTGATCTTTACCATGATTATCCTTTTATGGAAGGGAAACTTCCTATTGAATTTTATAGTGATAGTGAACCTTGGAATCATTATGTTCCTCGTATGGAATATCCAGATATCAAGCAACTTATTTTAGAAAGATGCAAAGGGAAACAAGATACAGTTAAAGTACGTGTTCATATGGAACAATATAGAAAATAGGAATTGACACAACTTTACAATTGGTTGTGTTTTTTTTGTTGAGAATTTATTTACAAAACCAAAAACATATAGTAATATCTAAATAAGAGTGGTAGAATGTGGTGAAAAGTGGGGGATTTCTATGCTGATGGGTGAATATCATCATAATCTGGACGATAAAAATCGTTTGATTATTCCGGCAAAGTTTCGTGAAGAACTAGGAGATGAGTTCGTCATGACACGTGGGTTGGATGGATGCTTATTCATTTATCCCAAAGATAATTGGGTTAAGATTGTCGAACATTTGAAATCTCTTCCTTTCACCAAACAGGATGCGAGAAATTTCTCTAGGTTTTTCTTATCTGGTGCTACCACTTGTGAATTCGATAAACAAGGAAGAATCATAATTGCCTCATCTTTAATCGAATACGCATCTTTGAACTCATCTTGCGTCATTGTTGGAGTTCTTGATCGGTTGGAAATTTGGGCGGAAGAACGTTGGCGTGATTTTATGCAAAAGAACGAAGCACAATTAACCAATATTGCCGAGCATCTTTTTGATGCCAATTTTGAGGAGTGGTGATACATGGAAAAACATATCAGTGTATTGCTCTTTGAATCGATAAATGCATTAAATCTAGAAGAAAATAGTGTTGTGGTTGATTGTACTTTAGGTTATGGAGGACACTCCAGTGAAATTTTAAAAAGAATAAAATTGGGTCATCTATTCGCCTTTGATCAAGATGAGAAAGCAATTTCGTCTGCTAGGGAAAGATTATCACAAATTGGTGGTAACTTCACAATTATTGATCGTAATTTTAAATATTTGAAAGAAGAGTTGATGCGTCGTGGTATTACAGAAGTAAATGCCATTCTCTTTGATTTGGGAGTATCTAGTCCACAACTGGACGATGGAGAAAGAGGATTTAGTTATCATCAAGATGCTCCTTTAGATATGCGCATGGATCAACGATCAAAATTAACCGCTTGGGATGTTGTAAATACTTATTCGGAAAAAGACTTGGTTCGCATTTTTTATACGTATGGAGAAGAGAAGTATGCGCCCAGTATTGCTCGTCGTATTGTCAAATCTCGGAATGAAAAATCCATTGACACCACCTTGGAACTTGCTGAGATTATTCGTACGAGTGTTCCGGAAAAGGTTAGAAAAAAGAGCCATCCGGCTCGTAAAGTATTTCAAGCCATTCGGATTGAAGTGAATCACGAATTGGATATCTTAGAGGATTCCTTGATGGATGCACTTTCCTTACTATCCGTCCACGGAAGATTAGCAGTCATTACATTTCATTCTTTGGAGGATAGAATCGTAAAACATGTCTTTCGTAAGATGAGTGAAGTTGATCCGAAAGTAAAAGGGCTACCTCAAATACCACCCGATTACTTGCCGGATTACAAGCTCGTATTTTCGAAAGCCATCGTTCCGACGGATGAAGAAATCGCCGATAATTATCGTAGTCGAAGCAGTAAATTGCGTGTGATTGAAAGAATCAAATAAAAAGTAAAAAGAATAAAAAGGAAGGAGTTGCTAGTAATATGCGAAAAGTAAAAAAACGTTTAAAAATGTCAAAGTTTGAAAAACTGTTGTATACTTTTGCGTTTTTATTGCTAGTGGCATCGCCTGTTGCGGTTGTTTTTTCTAAGGCCACGCTTTCTAAAATTAACTTTGAAGTAGAACAGGCCAAACAAGAGATAGAAACACAATCAAAGAAAAATGAAAGTTTGTCGATGACCATCAATGAACTTGCTTCACTCGATAAAATTCAAGAGATTGCCAAAGAGCAAGGTTTAAGTTATAATAATAATAACATTAA
>CANTWQ010000057.1 GCA_947853365.1 uncultured Bacilli bacterium | reverse complement strand
TTCATCGTTCGTCACTGTCTTTTGGACCTCTCCTCCGGCTTCGACCACGACTTTTTCCGTGTTCTTTAACTCCTGTAACGCCTCTGCATAAGAAATGGAACGTGTATCCCAAATCATCCAGCCAAGAAGAAACAAAGACACGATTGCCAAAACAAGAACCACCCATTATTTTCTCTGTAACAAATCTTTCACCACTTCGGAGGCAATCAAAATACCCGCGGCATTCGGTACAAAAGCCGAAGACGGAATATAAGAAACATCACTTTTTTGTGGTGGTTCAAGAGATGCCAACACTTTCATTTTTTGATGAATTCCTTCATCTCTTGCCCATTTGCGAAGGATTTTAGCAAGGGGATCATAACTGGTTTGATCTAACGATGTGATTTGTAATTTACTAGGATCCAATCGTTTTCCTGTTCCCGTACAAACAAGAAAAGGGATATTCCGGTCGATGCAATCCATAATCATTTCTTCCTTGGCGCGAATATCATCACAACAATCGATGACATAATCGATTTTTTCTTGGAAAACTGCTTCCTTTTGGAAAGGAAATTTACAATCATAAATTTTTACTTGGCATGTGGGGTTGATGGTTTGAATTCTCTCTTTCCAAGCTTCCACTTTTTTCTTGCCAATCGAATCTGTCGTTGCAATCAGTTGACGATTGATATTACTAACTTCGATCTTATCATCATCCACCAATAGAAACGTTCCAACCCCACTTCTAGTAAGCATTTCGACAACACTTCCTCCAACACCTCCAACGCCGAGGATACAAACACTACTTTGTTGTAATTTTTTAAAATTTTCTTCTCCAATCAAAGAAATCAAACGAATAAATCCATCCATAACTGCCTCTCATATAGAAAAACACCCTTCTGGGTGTAATATTCTTTTTCATGTCCAAAGAGGCGACGCTACCAACGATAAAACCTGCACTCAGTACAGGTGGGTGTCCATACGCTACCATTAGGATCCCTACGTCAATGACAAGGTCTTCAACACCGGTAACTGATCCGAACTCCCTTATCGTTATTTTAGTCGGTTTTATATTGGGATAGCAATCGAAAAATTCCTCCCTAGACACTATTATTATATCATATAAACAGAAAAATATACTATAAATTTCATAAAAGAAACAAATTCTTTTCATCACATACACTATATTAGGTGAAGTTGTTCATGGGAAAATATCCATTTTATTTTGAACGGATTGGCTCCAAAGCACCCAATATCGTCATCTTACCAGGATGGGGAAACCAACGAAAAACATTTTCCTATCTCATCCGTTATTTTTCACAATTTGCCAGTGTCTACATTTTGGATTATCCAGGGTTCGGTAAATCAAACTGGCAAGGAAAAGACTATACCATCTACGATTATGCTTGGATGATAAAAGATTGGCTAGAACAAGAAGATATCGTCGATCCAATCATCATTGGTCATTCCTTTGGTGGGAGAATTTTAGTGCTTCTCTTAAGTTATTATCACCTTGCAATCAAAAAAGCCATTCTTATCGATAGTGCTGGCATTCTTCCATCAAAAACAAAAAAGGAAAGTTGGAAAAGGAAAGAATATCGCATCCTCAAAAAATGTACCTCCCTCATCCCCCAAAAATGGAAAAAACGTTATCAAGAATGGTTAATTCAAAAATTCGGATCAAACGATTACAAAAGCCTACCATCCTCGATGCGTAAAACATTTATCAATATCGTAACCGAAGATTTAGAACCATATCTAGAAAAAATTGAACAAGAAGTCCTTCTCATTTGGGGAAAACAAGATACCGTGACCCCTCTTTCGGATGCTTTTTGTTTCAAAGAAAAAATAAGAGAATCCGGCCTAGTCGTCATTGACGGCGCTGGCCATTTCCCTTATTTGGATCATCCAGAATATATCTGTCGCATTATTTTTAGTTACATCAAAAATGATTTGTGATAACCATTATTTGCTACGTGCTGCATCTTTTTCAGTGTCTTTTTCTTCTTCCAACATTTCTAAGGCCTCTTCATAGGAAACACCTTCTCGCATTTGCGAAAAAGATGGTCTTCCCTCTTGATCACCAAAAACATTCGGAGCAATTTTATCGAGATTCATAATACCAGCGATCGTTCCTAAAACAATGCCCCCGGCGGCCAAAACGCCAATCGATGCAATCTTCAAATTACGGATTCCTTGATCACTCAAATGCAAGAAATTACGTTGTTTCTCATCCTCGATCCGTCGCATCCGTGCAGCATATTTTTCATTCATTTGTGCTTCGAGATGACGCAGACGCATATAATCGCCCGCAGCATTTTGTAAATCATAGGTATGATAATGCACCAATTTGACGATAACATCCCCACAAAATTCAGAGTTCCAACCAGAGGTAGTACCCTTTGGTCCTTTTTCTTTGTTTTCCGTAATCGTGAAAAAAGGCGTACCTTGTTTGGTGACTCCATGACGAATCCGATCGATCATATTGCGCGCGCCAAAACGATCCAATACTTCTAATTCTCTTTCCTTTTCAATTTGATAACTATCCATTCGACCATCGGCATAATGCTTTTCGACGATACAAATGTTACTATCTGCTGTAAAATAGAGATTTGTTCTTTCTCTTGCTTGTTGCATAACATCTACCTTCTTTATTTTTAGTATAAATAATTTATGACTTGACTGTCAACTTTATTTTCTTTAAACCGAAATGATTCCTTTATTTGACACCAAACTTAACACTTTTGGCTGATGATCATGCGAAGTAAGGGAAGTCTGATACTGTGCTTCTGGATGTAAAGGATTCCCTTCCCCGAAGCGATAATAAATATTTTGATCGGCAAAAATGTCCAATTCTGCAATATGACTATCGCTCATATCAATATCGACATTCCCTTGCGTCGAAAGTAATTGACAGCATCCGACATTCATTTGATCGAAAATCGCATCGTTCCGACACCTAATTTGCGCTACATTGCTTGTCAATTGTGATAGTACACAAGAAGATGCATCCATTTCTATTTTCTGCACATCAAGTCGTTCCAAATAAACAGGTTTTTTCCCCGTTTGTTGCAATTTCCATGCGACCCCACGATTGGAAGTCGCGGCCAACTTAGCTTCTTCGGCCTGAAGCACAAGATCATGAAAATAATTTTTTGATAAATAACAATTACATTTGGAAAGATGGAGATGAAGAAAATCACCGTAACACTCCCGCATACGAAGAGAACAGCGAGATAAAGATAATTCGCCCCTTTCGATGGCCGTTTTCACAATCTTACATTTTCCTATCTGTTTTTCTACCTTTAAATAAGATAAAGCATCCGCTTGGAGCAAAAGATTTCCGGCTTGTTGGTGAATCAACACTTTAGGAAACGCTTCATCCATTTCTGATGGCTCCAAATAAAGACGGATTAACCGCGGATGACTAGCATGTTCACTTTCCCGCATCCGTAAAATACCACTTCGCATCTTGGCATCCACCCCAGGGGGGATGACCGTTTTGTTTTTCCCATCTTGTTCCACTTTGATTTCAATATCACATCGCAAAACATCGATGTGGATTTCTTTTAATTTCATAAGTTCGCTTCTTTCTTTATTTCGTTTCTTGTAATACTGCGACTTCTCCATAACAAATATTACCATCACAAGAGGTAACCATTACTGGTAATACTTCTTCACTTGGGTATTTTCCCTTTACTTTTACTTTTAAATAGTTGGAAGTATGTCCTTCACTCGTTTTTCCATCCGTTGTTTCAATCAAAACATCCAACACTTTGCCAATCCATTTTTCCTGATAAGCTTGTTCCAATTCGTGCGACAAACGAATCAGCCTTTGTGCCCGATTCTTTTTCGTGGCATCAGGAATTTGCCCTTCCATTTCATCGGCCTTGGTACCTTTTCTTCTGGAGTATGGAAATACATGGACTTTCGCTAACTGCAATTTGCGAATAAAAGTAAGTGTCTGTTGAAAATCCTCTTCCGTCTCCCCTGGAAAACCAACAATCACATCCGTCGTTAAGGCAATATCAGGACGAATGGCCCGAATTTCTTCGACTTTGTGTTTGAAATAAGCACAATCATATTTACGCCGCATTTGTTTTAAGACTGCATCACTTCCCGATTGCAAAGGAATATGTAAATGGTCGACAATCACTGGGAATTCACGTAACACATCCAACACGGCATCGGTCAATTCTGTAATTTCAATCGAAGAAATGCGTAATCGGAACAAATGCGGAATCGATGCCAGCCTACGTAGTAGATGCGCAAAATCCGTGCCCAAATCAACACCATAATTGCCAGTATGAATCCCAGTTAACACAATTTCCTTATAACCCTTTTCGACCAAGCCTTCCACTTCCTGAACTACACGGTCGAACGGTTTACTCCGACACTTTCCTCGTACCATCGGGATAATACAATAACTACAGAAGTTCTCACAACCATCTTGAATTTTGACAAAAGCCCGACTACGCCCATAAAATTCTTTGACTTCCATATCTTCAAATGTCCCCGGCGCTGATCGTTTGATACGATCTTGAAACGTACGTTCTTTCCAAAAAGCATCTAAATAAGATAGAATTTGACTTTTGTTTTGCGTACCAATCGCAATATCGATCGCCTCATCACGATAAGATGGATTGGCTTCGATAAAACAGCCCATGGCTACCACACACGCCTTAGGATTTCGTCTTTTGGCTTGGTGAATCATCTTACGACTTTTGATATCCGAAGTATTGGTTACTGTACAAGTATTGAGAATATAAACATCACAGATATCATCGAAAGAGGCAATCTCATAGCCATGATTTTTTAAAAGACTTAGGACAAACTCACTTTCGTAAGTATTGACCTTACATCCCAATGTATAAATACCAACTTTCATAATGTCCTCCTTTTTTATCATATCATAACCAAAGATCGGAAAAAAGAAAAAAGAAAATACAAATTTCGCCAAAGAATGAAAGATGAATCCATTATAGATTCATCATAAACATTTCTAATCCGACATCTTGATAAGTCGTTCCATTCTTCATCTGATAATCTAATTCGGCCAAGCGATATAAATATTCTACCAGTCGTTCCTTGGGATAACGAACACATTTTTCCCGTGCTAGCTTGACCCGATAAGGGTGTACTTGTAGATCTTTTGCAATCTCTGCTTCAGACTTGTTTTCTTCCACTAAAATCTTCACTTGTAAAAACAATCGGAATTGGCTAGCCAACAACACTAAAATCTTTAATGGTTCTTCGTTATGAAGAATCATTTCTTGATAAATAGTATAAGCTTCTTCCTTCTTTTTTTGTAACAGACAATCGATCAAGTGAAACACATTATCATCGATACTACGCATGACCACTTGATCGATATCCTCTTTGGTAATTTCCTTTTTTTCTTGACAATATAATTTTAGTTTTTCTAATTCAGTTTTTATTTTTTCTTTTTGCTCCAAACAATATTGTATGAAATAAGAAATGACATCATCTTGCATTCGATAACCTTCTAAATGCTGTTTGATCCAAGAAAAAATCGAAATATCAGAATCTAACACCATCGCAACCTGTTTGATCTTTTTGACTGTTTTTTTTCGCTCATCTAGAGATGTCGCAACGAGCAATAAAATATTTTCTGGATTGGGATGATCGAGATAATGCTCGAATGCTTTCATCTGATCCCCGGATGGTGTATTACTACCCAAAAAAGTTTCGAAATGTTTGGCAATAATCAATTTATGGGGAGAAAAGAAATTATAAGTATCTAAATCCTCCAAAATCCGTTCCATCGGTGTTTCATTGCAATCATAAGATACCACTTCATGTTCTTTCATGGTTTGTTCTAGTTTTTCTCTATTTTCATCAATAACGAAAGGGTCATCACTTTCTAATAAATAGACTGTTTTCATAAACCACCTACGCCATCATCTCTTTGATATAAAGAATGGCCGCATCAATCGCTGAACTTTGTTTCACACCACCTTGGGCAAAGGTTTTACTTCCCCCACCGTTACCTCCGCCAAGGGCAGTAATTTTTTGCATCACTTCACCCGCATCGACATCCGCTAAATGATTACGAATTAAGAATGTGACTTTTCCATCTTGTTCATTCGTAAAGAAAATAAAGCCATTATGCATTTGATTTAACAAAGCATCCATCATATCTTTCAAAACTTTGACATCTTGTTTTTGGAAACGATGAATCAAAACTTGTTTATCCCCAATCGTCTCAATTTCTTTTTGATAGTCCTCCAAATGCGTCAAAGCTTGCTGACTTGTCATTTCATCGTATGTTTTTTCTAAGTTTTTCACTTCTGTTTGAATATAAGAAAGTTCATTACGATTGTAGAGAATATCTTTATAAGAAATCGGTGCATCATTGTTGATTTCAACATCAAACGAAAGAGAAAGTCCTTGTTTTTTGGCTTGATTGACAATATTTTTAGCTTTCATTAACAACTTGATCATCTCATCATTATATGGTTTGATCTCATCAAACAAAGCACTTTCAATTTTTTGGTTCGTCACACCTTCGATACGATAGACATCGCTTCCCTTGCTTTCAAAATTGGTAATGGCAAAACGCTTGATTTCTCTGGTGTTTTTCACATGCGTTCCCCCACAAAGTTCCCTAGAATCAGCAATCTCGACAACGCGTACCTCATCGCCATACTTATCTTCAAACAAAGCCATCGCACCACTTTTGATTGCTTCCTGTAATGGCATCAAAACAGTTCTCGTTTCAAATTGCCCTTGAACCGTATCATTGACTTGATTTTCTACTTCGACAATTTCTTCATCGTTAATTTTACCGTGATAGAGAAAATCGAAGCGGAGCCGATCAGCATCGACATAACTACCCGCCTGCCGAATCGAATCAGAAATCACTTGTTGGAGAGCATATTGTAATAAATGTACCGTTGAATGATTGACTTCGATTTGCTTACGACGTTCCAAATCGATCACCATTTCGACTTCATCGCCAACTGTAATACGACCGTCTAACACTTTGACTTTATGAATATGTTGTCCATGTGGAGCCTTACTGACCTCCAAAACACGAGCTTTAAAGTTTTTACCAACAATCATTCCTGTATCCGCCACTTGTCCCCCACTAGTAGCATAAAAACAGCTCTCATCAACAATCACGTAACCTTCTTTATTTAAAGACTTTCGCACCTCTTCCCCTTCAAACAAACATACCACATGAGCTTTGTTTTTATAGGTTTGATAGAGAAACGTAAACGGTGTATCTAAATTCAATAACGCTTCATTTTGACTAGACATCGACTGACTCTGTTTGCGATTTCTTTTGGCCTGTTGTTTCTGTTCTTCCATACATTGATCGAATTCTTCCTTCGACGTCGTAAAGCCTTTTTCTTCCAGATATTCTAACGTTAATTCAAAAGGAAATCCATAGGTATCATAAAGTTTAAACGCATCTTTTCCCGAAATCGTATGATCCTGACTTTTTTCCATCCATTCATAAAGTCTTTTTTCCCCAGCGGACAAAGTGTTATGGAATAATTCTTCCTCTTGCAAAATCAGGACTTTTACATTCCCTTGGGTTTCTAACAATTCAGGATAAGAGTCCTTCATCGTCATGACAACTGTTTCGACCAACTCATACATAAAAGGTTCTGTGATACCAATTTTCTTACCATAACGCACACTTCTTCTAAGTAAACGTCTTAAAACATAACCACGACCCACATTGCCAAAAGTTGCGCCATCAGATAAAGCCATCGTAATTGCCCGAATGTGATCCGCAATAACCTTAAAAGCCATCTCACCACTATACATCATACCACTGATATCCTCAATATGACGAATAATTGGTACAAACAAATCCGTATCAAAATTAGAATCGACATCTTGAAAAATACAAGCCCAACGTTCTAATCCCGCACCAGTATCGATATTTTTATGTGGAAGTTCTTGATATTCTTCTCGCTTTTGGCCTGCCTTAGCATTGAATTGACTAAATACGTTATTCCAAATTTCAACATAACGATCTTGATCCACATCCTGTTTCAACTTCTCTAACGCATCCCCAGTAACATCATATTTACTACCGCGATCATAGAAAATTTCACTATCTGGTCCACAAGGTCCTTCTCCGATTTCCCAGAAGTTACCATCGAGTTTAATAATATGATCTTCCATAAACCCTTGCTTTACCCATTCATCATAAGCTTCTTGATCATGGGTATAAACCGTAACATATAATTTTTCTAGAGGAATCGCAAAATATTCGTCACTGGTCAACAATTCATAAGCAAAAGCAATCGCTTCTTTTTTAAAATAATCCCCAATCGAAAAATTACCCATCATTTCAAAGAACGTTTGATGACGCGCCGTCTTCCCAACATTTTCAATATCGTTGGTACGAATACACTTTTGAATATTGACAATTCGTTTCTCCGGCGGAACAATGGTCCCATCAAAATATTTTTTTAGTGGTGTAACTCCTGCATTGATCCAAAGCAAGGAATCATCATCCTTGGGAATCAAAGGCGCACTTTGCATCCGATAATGTCCTTTCTTGGTAAAAAAGTCATACCACATATTTCTAATTTCGGTTGATGTCATTGTTCTCATTTTTACTCTCCTCTTTTCTAATAATACTTTCCATATCTTTATCTAGTTTTTCTAAAGTAAGATTCGTGATTTGGTAATCAAAACCTGTATAACTTTCTAAGGCATGTTCCGTCACATGCTGATTTTCTTCTTCGGTTAATTCCTTCGTTTCAAAGTTAGGTCGAACGATATGAATGCTGACCACATCAGAAAATCGTTTCTTTATCGTATCAATCTCTAGTGGTAGACGTACATCTGTAACCAAGAAAACTTGAAAGAAATGCGATAAAATTTCAATATCCTCCGTCAAACGATTGATCAAAAAATAAGGCTTCTGCAAATCTTCGCGAATAATTTCTTGTCCTAATTTCTGTAACAGTTCCCGTGGTTTTTCTTCGGTTTTAGGATCCCATCCAAAATAATGTTCGGCATATTCTTTTAAGGGTGTCGATAAATGCATCGTACAACATTTATAGCCTCTATTTTCATAATAAGTCCGAAGGAAAGACCCCGCGGTATCTTTCCCATGACGTGCTTTGCCACTAATCATAAATATTTTCAACATATCTTTTCCTCCAAAGAAAAGACCTAACATAGGAGTGCATAAAAGCACGGTACCATCCTAAATTAGATCTTAATTTCGTATAACGGCTTAACCCGGAATAATCACTCCAAAGTAGCTTCATAAAGTCTTCCGATATAGATTTCACCCATTCTATATTCTCTTTTTCCGCGAAGGTTCTTTATTACTCTTCTTCTTCGAAACGTTTTTAAGATACCTCATGGGTCGTAATACGATCCATGAATCCAAATTTCTCATCGAGAAATTGGAAAATAAGTTTAGCTGTTGAAATCACTGGTGTTGCAAGAATCATTCCTATTATACCAAAATAATGACCAAAGAGCAAGAGGCCAATCATAATCGTAACCGGATGTAATTTCATCGTTTTTCCCATGACAATCGGTTGTAAGAAATAACTTTCTAATGTTTGAGCCACCAAAACCGAAACAAGTGATAAAATACCCGTCATAGGATCCATCGAAAAACCGATCAACACCACCGGAATGCCACCAATCCACGGTCCAATATAAGGAATAATATTAGTAATAGCACAGAACAAGCCGAAGAAAAGTGGAGCCTTTAGACCTGCAATCGTAAGACCAACCGATTGAAAAACAAAAAGAATTCCAGCAATGGTTAAAGTGCCCTGTACGAAACTACGTAAAATTTTATTCAAACGATCCGTAAAGTTAATCGCATCTTTATGGTATTTTTTAGGAAGCAATGTCAATAAGTGTTTGCGCACATTGTGAAAATCAAACAACATATAAAAACCAATGATAAACCCAAAAACAATATTGACACCTCCCGAAATCAAAGAAGATAAAATATTCATACTAAAATCCGGCAAGTTGTTGGCAAT
Organism: uncultured Bacilli bacterium; assembly: GCA_947853365.1. Lineage (GTDB taxonomy): Bacteria > Bacillota_I > Bacilli_A > RF39 > UBA660 > Faecenecus. The sequence goes on along the minus strand of CANTWQ010000057.1, from coordinate 10,220 downwards.
TCCCATGCCCCATTGATTCATCGCTTCAAAAATTTGTAGCTTAGTCGATGTTAAATCGTACCCAGACATATTAGATAAAGATGCAAAAAAACGATCAATTCCATTTTTCATTTCATTGAGCCATGTTGGAATCGATGCAGCAATATCATTGACTTGAGATGTTAACGATGGAACAATTAAAAATCCCAACAACACAAGAACGGCAATAAAAGATAAAAAAACAAAAACTGTTCCTAAAATACGATTAACGCCTTTACGATTGAGCCACGTAACAAGTGGATCAAACAACCATGCAATCACCAATCCAATAAATAACGGCGATAGAATTTTTAAAATACTTTTCAATGTCGGCAAAATATTCCAAGTACGTAAAAGAGACGTACCCATATAAATGAGTAAAACAATAATTAAAATAAATACAATCTTTAAAATATTACGCGATAATTTAATCACTTCATTCAGTCTAGGAATATCGACCGTATCGTTCTTTTTCGGCTTTAACATCACGCCTCACTCCTCTCTAAAAGTTTATGTAGTTACTATAACACAAAATTCCTGTTTTGCCTATCACTATTCATAGGTTACTTTTTGATTGATCGGAACGATTTGAATAAAGGTACGCCCATCATTCACAACCATTTCTTCCCCGTTAGAATAAGTATATTTTGTTTTGGCACTACGACTTTCTTTCGACCAAGTGATAGGAATCAATTTCCCTGAACTCAACAAGAACCCATCTCCACTTCGAATATTTCGAATATCTTGATGTCCTTCCCGATCTAAAGTGTAGTTAGAAACCAGTTCAATGATAACATTACGATAACTCAATTGTTCTTTGGTTTCTTTATCGACATGAGGACTACCATTCATACTACGTAAATACATTTTCGTCGTGGCATCATACGTATAACTTCTCGTTTCTCCATAAGAATAGGACATCGACACCGACGTAGCCGAAACAGCATCGGCAATCTCATGATAATCTACATCATCGACCGAATAATGGAGTAGTAAATCACCACTTCCCGTCAAAGAATAACCGAGGGATTCTGCTTGTTTTTTCAAATGATCCATACTCGTAAACACATTATGTGGAGAAGCAATCGATCGATCACGCCAAAAGGCATTTCCACCATTGGTCATCCCGTTAATATTATTCACTCCTAACACACGGATATCATTTTGGGCAAACGTACTCCAGCCATAATGACTATAAATCGCTTCATTTTCCAGTGCATAATCTAAAAAATAATGTCTCGAACTACGAACCGGACCAATCAAGGAGGTATCCGTATCTTTAAAGATAGCCATGATCCGAGTGAGACCACCCTCAACAATGATTTCATAAGTTAAATATGCATCTAATAATCCCGCATGATTATGATTTCCAACATTATTATCGATCATAACCGCATAGGGCCTCGTATGACTATCCGGATCAACAATGGTAATCTTCGGTGTCGGCGTTGGCGTCGGAGTAATAATATTCGGTATCTGTTCCAAAAGTTTATCCTTCTCTTCTGGATGAAAATAAAAATAAGTACCAACCAAAGCCACGACCAATAACAATAAAATAATGATAAAAGCAAGCAACGATCTTTTTTTCAAGTTTTTTTCCCTTCCCTTACTACGCATAGAAACACTCCTTACCATTACTATACCATAATATGCCAGAAATGACATGAACTTTTTCAAAGGATTGACAGAAATGGACGAAAGTAAGAGAAAAAGAGGCACCACGATGATAACCTCTCATAAATACCATACGAACTTTTTGGAAAATTTTCTTTTGGTTTTATAAATTTTGAATAAAAGTCTCTACTGCTTGGATCGTCTCTTGAAAATTTTCTAAATTGACTTCAAACCACTTTACTGGCATTTGATGGCGAAAAAACGTCATTTGGCGTTTCGCATAATGCCTAGAGTTTTGTTTGATCTTTTCCTTGGCCTCTTCCAAAGTACATTTGCCATCAAAATAATCATATAATTCTTTATAACCGATTCCTGTTTGTAAAGCCTTGCTATGTATACCTTGCATATAAAACGATTTTACTTCTTCGACTAACCCCGCTTGAAACATTTGATCTACGCGCGCGTTAATCCGCTCATAGAGAATTTCCCTTGGAAGCGTCAAGCCAATAAAAACGCTCGGATAAAGCAACCTATCTTTTTGCTGATGATGCGTTTTTCCGTTTCGTAATTGGATCAAACGACGAATCAAACGTTTCCGATTGTTCACATGGATATGAGTATCGGGATCTTTTTTTTGAATTTCATGCAACAATGCTTCATTGGTCCATTGCTGAAAATCATCTTGTATTTCCTCCTCTGGAAATTCGTAATCATAAAGAGCCGCCTTTAGATATAACCCTGTTCCTCCAACAAAGATAGGAGTCTTTCCACGTGATGAAATATCCGCGATTGTTTGTCTGGCATCCTTTTGATAATGATATACGGTATACATTTCTTCGACATTACAAATGTCGAAAAGATGATGCATCATACCTTCCTTTTCCTCTTCTGTAATCTTTGCCGTTCCAATATTTAAACCACGATACACTTGCATACTATCAGCGTTTATGATTTCACCATCGAAACGTTTTGCTAACGCAACACTTAACCTCGTTTTACCAACACCCGTAGGGCCAACAATCACTACTGTTTTCATAGACACCTACTGTTTATAGACATATTGCACACTATCTTGTTGCGAAAGCGTATGATTTTCAAACCACAACATAAATTGTGTACTTTGGAATGCTTTTTCCTGTTCCACACATAAATTAGAAGTTGTAATGAGTGAATGGCAAAAATGAGGATACTTTTCCGTGAAAGAAGATAATAACTGTTTATTTTGTTCACATTGACTTTGATAATAAGGATCACCCACGATACCAAGGGCAAATCCAAAATAATTCACAGCATGATTTAAAGTAAAACTTTGTGACACAAATGCTTCTACCGCTGGTGTATAATAACTACTCAAAATGAAACAACCATCTTGAAGCAAAGGGAAATCACCAAAATCACAATGTTCTTTAGGATCAATCGATAAAACAACCCGATGAAAATGTGCCGGTAAAAATTGACAAATACTGCCTTCTGCTTCAGATGCCACTTCATAAAAACAAAGGGCCTTAGTAAATAGTTGATTGGCAAGCAAAAATTGACATAATAGCTCGGCTGCACATGCATTACGAACGTTTCTTTCTTTTATAAACTGTGAATATGGCTGACCATACTGATGTAAAGTCAGTGATTGTTGATATTCCGAAATCAACCTTGGTGTTAATTTGTTCATATTGATTTCCCCCTTACATGGCACGTTTAAATAAACGCTCTAATTCATAATTCGAAAAAGTAATAATGGTCGGTCGTCCGTGTGGACACGTAAATGGATTTTGACATTTACGTAACCGTGTCAGTAAAACACGCATATCCTCCATGGTAATAAAATCATTGGCTTTAATCGATGCTTTACATGCAACCGTTGCGGCGATTCGATGAAAAAAACGTTCCTTTTGAAAATCCTCGCGATCGATGATAATATCGATGATTTGCCGAATGGCGGCTTGTTGATTGGTATTTCTAAGCCACAAAGGAATACTACGAATCATAATTGTTTGAAAACCGAACTCTTCGACATCAAATCCCAAATCTTCTAGTTTTTGCCAATGCTCTTTTAAAATAACATACTCATTACTGGCAAATTCCATAGAAATAGGCACCAACAAATCCATCTTATGCGGATTCTCCTTGGTCATTTCTTTTAAATAATATTCATAATTGATTCTCTCGTTCGCTGCATGCTGATCGATCAAAAACATACCATCTTCATTTTCCGCAACAATATAAGTACCATGTACCAAGCCAACCGGATACATTTCTTTAATCCGATTTTCCCATGTTTCTATCTCGTCTATCGTTGTGTCCGGCTTGGCACCATAAGAAATATCACTTTCTTTCACTTCCAATGATAATGTCATCTTTTCAAAATCGGCAAACTCTTGTTCTTTTTTTTCTGAATCAAATTCCTGTTCGAAAGGCGTTGTATAATGCGTTTCTGTTTTAATCGTCGCCCCATCCAAAGCAATTTGCCTACTACCATCAGGAATCAAAGTCAATTTTTTTAACGTATTACTAACAACATCCGTAATCAATTCTTTTAACGTATCCATTTTAGAAAACTTGACATCCATCTTGGTCGGATGAATATTGACATCGATCAAAATCGGATCCACTTCGATCTGTAATACGACAATTGGGAATTTATCGGGAGGCATATAAGTATGATAACAATCAACCAAAATACGATTGACTTCGTTATTGCGAATCACCCGACCATTGACCAAAATCGTAATCGCATTCCGTGTTCCCTTCATCAATTCCGGATAACCAATATAACCTGAGATGACATAATCATCATTTTCTCCGGAAATCGGAACCATTTTCTTGACAATATCGAGGCCATAAATGGCATGAATGACTTTCTGTAAATTGTCACTGCCATCAGTTCGTAGTAGTAATTTCCCATTGTTTTTCAACGTAAAAGAAACATGCGGATAAGAAAGCGCCATCTTGTTTACATAATCACTAATCAACGACAACTCGCTATATAAATTCTTTAAATATTTTAAGCGAACGGGCGTATTATAAAACAAATTACGAACCGTAATACAGGTCCCCTTACGTAGATCGCTGGCTTCTTCACGAATCATTTTACCGCCATCAATTTCGATGAGAGTTCCTTCACTGCCATCAGAAGTCTGTAACGTCGTCAAAGATACCGCCGCAATCGATGGCAAAGCCTCCCCTCGAAACCCCAGGGTTTGAATATGAAACAAATCATCCAATTTTTTTAACTTCGATGTTGCATGACGGGAAAACGCAAGACGGGCATCTTCCCGACTCATCCCTGTCCCATTATCGGTAATTTTAATTTCCTTGACTCCAGAATCAACGAGTTCTATTTTAATCTCCGAACTTTGGGCATCAATCGCATTTTCGACCAGTTCTTTTACAACATTCATGCATCGTTCGACCACTTCTCCAGCGGCGATCTTATTGGCCAAATCTTCACTCATCAATTGAATTCGATTCATCATTACCTCCTACCACTCTTTTAAATACTGATATAAATTCTCCGCGACCTCTTTCGAAACAACACTGGCAAGTTCCTCTTTGGTCGCTTCTTTCATTTTCTTTAAAGAGCCAAATTTCTTTAACAACTCTTTTCGTCTTACCTCACCAATCCCCGGAACAACATCCAAAAGACTCGCCAAGCTTCCTTTTTGTTTTAACGAACGATGATAAGAAATCGCATAACGATGCACTTCTTCTTGAATACGAGCCAAAAAAAGGAAAAGTGGCGATTTGCTATCTAACGGTAAAACTTGTCCATTTTCATCTAACAAAACACTCGTTCGATGATGGTCGTCTTTTTTTAACCCGATCACCCGAATTGGTAGATGTAACTCCTCCAAAATTTCTTTACAAACCCGCACTTGATTTTCTCCACCATCCATGACAATCAGATCAGGACGTTTTAAATTCTCCATCAAAACACGATAATACCGACGATAGATCACTTCACGCATCGCGCCCAAATCATCTTTGACAGAGGAGTCAATCTTAAATTTTCGATATTCCTCTTTCTTCGGCAAAAAGTCTTCAAAAACAACCATTCCTCCGACATAAAAGGTCCCAAACAAATGCGAATTATCAAAGGCTTCGATTCGTGATACCCAATCCGTATGTAAAATATCTTTTAAATCCTGTAATGCCTGTAATCGTGCCTCATCATTTCGCTTTAATGTTTCTTCTTTTTCTTGTAACTGCAATTTGGCATTATCCGTTGCCAAAAGTAACAGTTGTCTTAAATCTCCCCGCGTAGGACTTGCCACTTTCACTTGTAAATATTCCGCTAGCAACTCCCGATCGATCGTCGGAGGAACAATCAATTGCTTCGGTAACATTTGATTTTTCTGATAGAACTTGATGATATATTCCAAGAATTCATCCTCGACATTTCCTAACGTCGTCGTAATATCACTGTGTCTTCCAAACAACAATCCTTCACGAATAAAGAAACATTGGATCGATAAAAAGTTTTTATCTTGATAATAGGCAAACACATCACAATGATAATTTTTTCGTAAATCGATTTTTTGATGCCGTAACGTAATCTCAATATCATCTAGCATCTTCTTTAATTCTAACGCTTTTTCAAAATTGAGAGAAGCACTGGCCCGTTCCATCTCGGCCTTAATCTTTCTCGTAATAATACTACGATCACCCTTTAAAAAAGCCGTAATCTCATTTAACATTGGCTCCAACACTTGTGGATCAATTTCTTTCTCACAATATCCCAAACACTCGCCAATATGATAATAAAGACAAACTTCCTTTTTCATCGGATCGCATTTACGAAGAGGATAAATCCGATTGATGATATCGACCGTCTTTCGTGCCGCACTGACGTTGGGATATGGACCAAACAATTTACTCTTATGCTTTTTACGGTTGACATTACGGACCACTTTCAGTGTTGGATAAGTGCTAGAAGTAAGTTCAATATAAGGATATGTTTTATCATCTTTCAATAAGATATTATATTTCGGATTATATTTTTTAATCAGTGTAATCTCTAAAATTAACGATTCTAGTTCTGATGAAGTAACGATATATTCAAAATCCGCAATATCCGCAACTAACATGGCCGTCTTACCAGTGACCGTCCCTGTAAAATAACTTTTCAAACGATTTTTTAAATTCTTAGCTTTCCCAACATAAATGATCACGCCATCTTTATTTTTCATCTGATAACTTCCTGGTTTTCCAGGAACCAAAGAAAGCTTTTCTTTGATATATTTCTTTGTCTCTTCACGCATAGGCATCCCTTCTTCTTCCCTTATTATAACAAAAAAAGCAAGAAAAGAAACCTCCTATTTCAAGGGAAAAAGTAGAAAAATACCTGGAAATAGCCAAAATATGATACAATGGTACAGGAGGAATTTTATGCGAATCGATAAAGAAGTCATAGCGAAGATCGAAATCAAACATTCCAAGTTTATTGGCATATTACTACCGATCGATACCAAAGAAGAACTAAAACCCCAATTACAAAAAATCAAAGAACAATACCCAGGCGCGACCCATTACTGTTACGCCTATATTATAGGTCAAGAAAAAGGCTTTTCCGATGATAAAGAGCCCTCTAAAACCGCAGGCTTCCCTATATTAAACTTGCTCGAAAAAAAGAAACTCAACCATATATTAGCAATTGCCGTTCGTTATTTTGGAGGAATCAAATTAGGAGCCAATGGCCTGATTAGAGCATATCAAAATTGTATCCAAACTTGCCTTTCCACTGCTTCTCTATATGAAGTAGAAGATGGATACCGCATTTTACTTTCTGCTCCTTATGCCAAAGAAAATGAACTAAACAAAATCAGTCGCCCTTATGAAATCATTAAAAAAAACTATCAAAATGAAATACAATACGAAGTGCTTATCCCAATTACTGATATACAAAAATTAAAAACTTCACCCTACTTCATGAAAATACTAGAAAAAAAAGAAGTGAAAAAAAAAGAAAGCCTTTACTGATAACAGTAAGGGCCTTTTTCGTCTTTTTCATGATGTAATACAACTGGTTTTCGGATGGTATCCAACTCTCCTTTTAAGTAAGCGTTCAATGCTCGTTCATAAGTACCGACATAAGCCTCTTTTTGCTTATTTAAATAAAAGCCTTCTCTTTCTAAATGTTGCATAACCCTATCATAATCTTCGTCAGTAATTTCCTTACGAAAGACACTTCCATCTGATAACAAAAACTGTTTCACCACTCCGACACTTGTCCGTCGATACGCAAAATGAAAACTAGTTCCTTGAAAAGTACGGGCCAAATAATCATAATGTGCAATATATGATTTATATTTTTCAAAATCACAAACAGAATAATTGGTCATCAGTTCTAAATCATAAGAAGAAATGGTACGTCTTTGGTGATGACGTTCATTGATCAAAGAAGATAGTTTTTGACCAACACATTGAATACGATAAATCTCTAGCAGTTCTGGATGGGCTTCACAAAATGTTTGATAAAGTTTTGCGTGTTCTGTTTGTAATGGCCGAATCATTTGATAGTAACGAAATAATGTAATACGATGCTTACTACAATACTCCGAAATAGACATTTCTTGACTATCCTGTAACAATTGTAATGCACCATCTACATCATCCTTTGTAAAGATTAATTTTGTCTCCATTGCTTTTTCACCACGAGCAATCGATTGATGAATATTTTTCTCTCGTTGCATTTGTCGAATCAAACGATTCAAAACTGCAATCCGTTTTGTGAAAAACTCGCTTCGTATCAACTCTGTCAATTGTTGTAAACTTTGATTTTTTAAGATATAGGCAATCTCTTCCGGACGATATGTTGCTAATAACTGCACAAAGCCACGATATAACAACGGCGAAATTTTTGGCAATTCTAATGTATGATATGCATCTTGATAACACCAAAGAAAAGTATAAGAACCTAAAATCGTCGCCAGTAACATCCGATCCCCTTCACAACTATTTTGTGTAACGGGTGGAAATGTCTGTAACATACCCTTCCAGGTTTGAACTAGCTTCGAATCATCTGCCTCCATATGTTCCTTCAAAAACTGAAAATGTGCTTGATAACGTTTGCTTACTTTCTGACTGGCATTCGCTTGCCACAATAAATTTTCTAACCCCTGTATTTTTTCATAATAAGATGACATAAAAACAACCTCTTTTCTTGTAAAGAAATATTTTATCACAAAAAAAGAAAAAGGCCAAGAACTATTCGCCCATGACCCACGTTTCTAACAATTCTTTTGGTACATAACCAACGTTTTGTTTGACGACTTTACCATCTTGAAACAAAAGCATTGTTGGTACAGACATAATTCCATACTCTCTTGCCAAATTTTCATGCTGATCGATATCGACTTTGACAACCTTGATATCTTCATGTTCTTTGGCAAATTCCTCTAAAACCGGCCCTAACATCTTACAAGGTCCACACCACTCGGCATAAAAATCGACAAGAACCAATCCCTCTTTTACTTCATCATCTAACGTTTCCATTTCTAAATATTTTAACATAATACTCTCCTCCTTAACGATATTGATTGATGATGGCATCTACACCTTCAATTTGTAGTTTACCACTACTGACCAAATCTGCAACATGATCAGCTTCGACCAAATCATATTCCAAAAGAATACGAATGGTTTCACGGTTAAATTCATTTTTATCCTCGTCATCGGCATAATTGACTGATAAATCATAAATATCATCAAATGCTCGATTAAAATCACCAACGACATTCGATAAAACAGGACTAGAAGATAGAATCACTGGTGTAAATTTTGATTCTTGGACGATTGCAATATTAAAGGCCGGTTGATGTAAGAAAAATAAAGCAATAAACACAACGACATATCCTTCGACAAGTCCCAAGATAAAACCGATAATTTTAGAAGGAATTCCTAAAATAATTGTTGCTTTCAATACTTTTTCGATGATGTTCGATAACGTAATAAAAAGATTTAATACGATCGTAAGTAAAGCCGCGATCAAGAAAAAGGCAAGCAATTGATAAAGGACAATGTTCAGTGACGTCAATCCTCGAAACGGCCCCGCAAATTGAAAAAACGGCAAGTAGGTATCTAGAAGATTTGCCACAGGATTTTTCAAATAAAAAGCAATCACCAATACAATAATACTACCAACCACGACAACGATTTCTTTAATGGCCCCACGTTTCAATCCAAATACCCCAAATAACAAAATAAACAATAGAATCAGTACATCAATAATATTCATAATGCTTCTTTCAAATCCTTTCAATACTATTATATCCTATTTTCTTTGACTTAACAAAGATTTTTGTATATAATATAGCAACATCGAAAGAAGGAGAAAATATGTCTTATCAAAATTATGATGGGAGCAAGGCAAACATTACTTATGTAAACGAAGATGTCATCGACAATCTGCCAAAATATCAAGTAGAAAAAGAAGGTTCAACAGCGCAAATGTATCGTTATGATCAAAAACATCTATTAAAATGGTATGATATTGAAGAAGAAGTAGCACTGGACCTACTAGGATATCCCAGTGATACTTTTTTAGCACCATCCAAAATCTTCGTAAATATCAATGGCAAAATTCGTGGAGC
>CANTWQ010000056.1 GCA_947853365.1 uncultured Bacilli bacterium | reverse complement strand
GCAGAAAATAAATGCTCGATCGTAACAACCCCATCATTATTCTCCTTCGCTGATAACATAGCATCTTCAATGACCCGTTTTAATAGAGGAGTATATAAAAACCAATGGTTTTCCGCCGTTCCAATTCCCACAACATGGACAAGTTCATCCCGAAACTTTTGATAATTCAATTGAAAAGAAGAAAGTTGCTTCGTAACCGCCGAATCTTTATTCTTCAAAATTGCCAACAATAAATGTTCACTTCCAACATAAGGATGTTTTAAATCAACCATCTCCTTTTTCGCCATAACCAAGGCTTTTTGTGCTTCTTCTGTAAATTTCGAAAACATAGATCATTCTCCTTTGATACATTCTATGTATTTTATGAGAACATTTCATAAATTTTAAACAACAAAAAAAGATGATATCCAAAGATATCATCTTTTTTTCATTGCTCTACACAAGTAAAATAATTGTGAAGATAACAAATAAGATAATTAACATTTGAAGCAAGAACTTCCAAATGTGCTTCAACCATTCTCCATAAGGAACCTTTAAATAAGCAAGTGTTCCTAAAAGAAGCAAACTAGTTGGTGCAAATAACATTGTGAAAGCATAAAGTGATTGGAACATTACACTGATAAGTGGATATAATGTCGTATCCGTAATGACACTTGTCACATATGGAATGGTACTTTGTGCAACATACAACGTATCGATATTAAAGATAGACGATAGAATTGCTACAATACCCATCGTAACAACATTGAATCCTTCCGTCAAACCAAGAAGTGCTTTTGTAATGACTAACTGGAATGGATGATATGTGACCATAATCAAAATAGCATAGATAAACATCATCAAGAATCCAGGTAATAACATTTTTTTCGCACCCTCGATGAATGAAGAAATATATTCACTCACTTTAACACGGTAAATAAGTGCAATAATGACGCTAGCGATAAAGATGATAATCGTCAAATCATTCATAGCCCAATTTCCAAAGGCTAATACTCCACCTAAAAGCTTACCAAACAATGGGAATCCAAAAACTTGGAATTCACTAATTGCTGTTAAAGCATCATCGAACCATGTAATATCAAACGAACTACTCCATGGAAGGAACGATAGAATCATAACTACCAAAAGTAAATCAAAGACAACAACCATTGGCCAAATTTTCTTTGTTTTTACCTTTGCTTTCTTCTCTACCTTTTTCTTTGTATCTTTCTTTTCTGACTTCGCATTTTTCTTGTTCTTTTCTTTGGCTTTTGCTTTAACAACTTTCTCTTCGATAACTTCATTAACCGTTGTCATAGCGTCTTCTGTTGGAATCAATCCATCTTCATCGACGATCTTTTCAACCTTTACTTTCTTAGCATATCTTAAAACATTAAAAACAAGTAAGACGATACCAATTACTAAAATGACAACTTTAGTAAGAAGTTCATCTTGGTAAGTTGTTCCTAAAATAGAATTAATATACGCTACATTCTGTTCTCCCAATGTAGTACCCATATAACCGACGAATACACCACCAAGTGTTACCGTTGCAGCCACTAACTTGTTATAACCCATAAGTAAAACAAGCGAGATAATCATTGGGAACAAGAAGAACATTGCAAAGTTAAGTCCTGATACAGACGTAATGATTGCAATAAGACTGATTGTAATCCCTAAAAAGATGTTTTCCTTTCCTTTGAATTTTGCTACGATCTTATCAAGCATTTTGCGATATACACCAGTTTTCTTTAAGATTCCATAGAATCCACCAGTCACTAATGCAAAAAGCAAAATATAACCAAAATAAGAGAACGTAAGTGTTGGATACGTGAACAATTCGTAGAATCCAATTTGTGCCCGCTCAGCTTCTACTAATGATCCATATTGATAAGATGCCGTTGGTAAAATCCAACTCAATAAAACCACTACTAAAATACTGATGACAAGTACTTTGATTAAATTGTGCTTCTTCATAATAACCCTCCCAGTATTAATTATACAATAATTAGAAAGAAATACCAATGATTTACCTTATTTTTTTATGGAAAATTATGAAAAAAATGCGATAAAATTCACCAAAAAAAGTAGAGATGTGACTCTACTTTTCAAAAAACAACAATTAGTATAATTTTGCACCAGCCGGAATCTGATCGTCAACGATTAAAAGATTAAGCCGTTCTTCACCATTTTCACTATGAATAGCTGAAATAATCATCCCACAAGAATCGATACCCATCATTTTACGTGGCGGTAAATTGGTAATTGCAATCAACGTTTTACCAACTAATTCTTCCGGTTCATAATAAGCATGAATACCACTTAAAATAACTCGATCGACACCGGTTCCGTCATCTAAAACGAATTTAAGCAATTTTGTACTTTTCGGAACAGCTTCACATGATTTTACTTTCACTGCTCGAAAATCAGATTTACTAAATGTATCAAAGTCGACCATGTCGGCAAAAAGTGGCTCGATTTGAACATTCGAAAAATCAACTGTTGCAATTGGTTTCTCTTCATTTTTGATCGTTTTCGTAACCGTATTTAATCCACTTAACGGTTTCATCGTCGGGAACAAGATAACCTCGCGAATCGTTTCCGCTCCTGTTAAAAGCATCACTAATCGATCGATTCCCATACCCATTCCACCAGTTGGTGGCATACCGTACTCTAACGCTTCGACATAGTCTAAATCCATTTCATTGGCTTCTTCATTTCCAAGTTCCCGCTCTTTTAATTGGTTCTCAAATCTTTCATATTGATCGATTGGATCATTTAATTCCGTAAACGCATTCGCGTATTCATTACCGCAAAGGAAAAGTTCAAACCGCCATGTAAAACGTGGATCATGTTCCATTTTACGAGCAAGCGGACTGATCTCAAGCGGATGACCGTAAACAAAAGTAGGCTCAATAATCGTCTCTTCTACATATTTTTCGAAAAATGCATTGACGATATGTCCATAGGAAAAATGTGGTTCTACTTCAATACCATGTTCGAGTGCCAATTTCTTAGCATCCTCAAAACTCATCTCATTCGCAAAATCAATCCCTGTTTTCTCTTTGATCGCATCTGTCATCAAGATACGTTTAAAAGGCGGCTCAAGAGAAATATCATGACCTTTATATTGAATATGATGGGTTCCTAAAACATCCATCGCACATTGCGAGATAATTCCTTCTGTTAAATCCATCATTCCTTCTAAATCGCTATACGCTTTATAAACCTCGATCGTTGTAAATTCAGGGTTGTGTTTTTTATCCATACCTTCATTTCGGAAAAGACGACCGATCTCATAAACGCCATCCATTCCACCGACAATAAGACGTTTTAAAGAAAGCTCTGTAGCAATTCGCAAATACATGTCGATATCAAGGGCATTGTGATGAGTGACAAAAGGACGAGCGGCTGCACCACCCAAAATAGTACCTAAAATTGGTGTTTCTACTTCCGTATAACCAAGACCATCTAAATAATGTTGAATCGAACGAATGATTCGTGGCCGCATAAACGCAATTCTTCTTGATTCCTCATTCATAATCAAATCGACATAACGTCTCCGATAACGTTCTTCGACATCACTCAAACCATGATATTTTTCAGGAAGTGGACGAAGAGCTTTTACAAGATGCGTATAATGATTTGCTTTAATACTAAGTTCACCTGTATCGGTTCGGAACATTTCACCATCGATTCCAACAATATCACCGATATCACATTTCCGGAACAATAAATAATTCTCTTCTCCTAATACATCTTGCCGAAGATAAATCTGAATTTGTCCAAATTTATCTTGAATATGCATAAAGCCGACTTTTCCCTTACCACGTTTGGTCATAATCCGACCCGCAACGCGAACAGGAATATTCATTTCAACCAATTCTTCCTTTGATTGATCTCGGTAGGTTTCTTTTAATTCATTCGAAAAATTGGTAACATCAAAACGATAACCAAACGGTTCAATTCCTTTTTCTCTCAATGCGTCCATCTTTTCCCGACGAACAACTTCTTGTTCTGTTAATTCTCGCATAATACTTTCTCCTCACTATCATCCATAACAACCCATGTTTTGGCTATTACATCATGAACACCACGTCCATCTTTTCTAAATAAAATCATAAATAAAGTTACAAGATTGATTCCTATTTGAACAAAGCTAAGTCCATAAGAAAATGATCCATAAATATCTTTACTGAAAACTAAAACGCCAATCACTGATAAAACATTGATTAAAATAGCCTGTAAAATAAGCGCACGAAACAAATATTGATTGATCGAAACTTTTCCATCTTCCTCACTAGAAACAATTCTAACCCGCATCAATTTTTTACCAAGTGTTTGCCCTTGATTTTTATATTGGAAAACAACAAAATATAAAACTCCAAGTGCTACATCAAAGATGACATAAATGACGTTTTGGTAAGCAATATCATAACTCAAATCTAAACTTTGTGCAATATATGTTTCAGCATCGATTTCTTGATCCAAAAACTGTTCTTGTACCTCAATTTGTTGCTCGTTTAGTTTCTGAACCGTCTCTGCTTGTGGAAAAAAGGAAAATAAGAAACTCGCTACAAACGTAATCAAGAAAATATCAAACACATAAGCAAGTATTCTTGGTAAAAAATACGCTTTGGTGTAACGTAGGGTTGGCTTTTCTTTTTCTTCTTCAACCGGTGGAGCACTGGTAACATCATCCGTCAATGTTTCTGTAGCATCCATTGCTTCCAATTGCGCATCATAGGTTTTTCTCTTTTCTTTATCCGATAACGTATGGTAACCCTCTTTGATTTGTAACCATTTTTTACTTTCTTTCTTGCCAGGATTTAATTTTGGGTCATATTTTTGTCTTAATTCCTTATATTTTGTCCGGATCTGATTCATCGATGCATTACGAGGAACACCTAATATTTCATAGTAATTTTTCTTCATTTTTTGCCTCAACTTTCTTTTTATATTCTTCTAACACTTCGATTATATCATCAATTGTAGAGGTAGAAAAGATTTTATTTTTGACATCGTTACTACCAGGAAGGCCTTTTAAATACCATGCCACGTGATTGCGAATTTCCAATCGTGCCAATTTTTCATCTTTTAGTTGCACCAAATAAGATAAATGATGCAAACACATATCAATTTTTTCTACTGCCGTCGGAGGCTCCAACTTCTGGCCTGTTTCTAGATAAAAAACGGTATCACGAATGAGCCATGGATTTCCCAGGGCACCGCGCCCAATCATCACAGCATCACATCCAGTTTCATCTAACATCTGTTTGGCAAGTTCTGGTGTCGTAACATCTCCATTTCCAATCACGGGAATAGACACAGCTTCCTTCACTTTCCGAATCATAGACCAATCAGCTTTTCCGGTATACCCCTGGCTCCGCGTCCTAGCATGAAGTGCGATTGCTTTGGCTCCTGCCTTCTCACAAATTTCAGCAACGGCAACAGCATTGATATGATCCATATCCCAACCAGAACGAATCTTGACCGTAACAGGAATCGGAACCGCTGCAACAACTGCCGCGACGATTTCATAAATTTTCTCGGGATTTTTTAATAATGCTGCCCCCGCTTGGGCACGCACAGCAACCTTCGGAACAGGACACCCCATATTGATATCGATAATATCCGGATGCATGTGCTCATAAATATATTGCGCAGCCATGACAAAAGACTTTTTATCACTTCCAAAAATTTGTTGTGCAATAGGACGTTCTACTTCTTCCATATAAAGCATATCTTGTGTTTTTTTATTATGGAAAAAAAGGGCCTTGTCCGATACCATCTCCGCATAGACTAAACCACAGCCAAACTCCTTTACAATCTTACGAAAACTAGCATTGCCAATCCCTGCCATAGGAGCTAGAACCACTTGATTTTTAATTTTAATATCGCCAATATACCACTCCATAAATTCCCCTTCATATTATCGAAAACAAATTGTATAATTTCTACATCTACGAACAAAAAACTGATCTAATTCATATACCTTTTTCTTCGGCGAAATATTTTCCGGGGTAACACCTTGATCAAATTCAATCAATTGTTCTTCGGCAGATTTTTCTACTTCTACTTGTTTATAAACTTGGTACCCCTCTTCGATAAAAGGATAATGATCGATGGATTTCTTCTTTCGATCCATTACTTTTTGACATTGATAAAAAGAATCACCACAAGTTTTACATAAATGACAAGAACGTAACAATAACGGATCAGCAACAATACCTAATTTGCCATTTTTCATTTCAACGACAATAATATCGCTAAGATCTTTTGTTTTATAAACCACTGATCCCTCTCCAAATACCAATGGTTCTACTATTTTTTTCATATAAATCCTCCTTCAATACGGCTTACTATATCAAAAAAAGAACTATTTTTCAAGTTCTTTTTCCTGAATGGCCTCTTCTAGTTCCTCTTTGGTCATTTTTGTATATCCTTTAATTCCGAGTTCTTTCGCTTTTTGTTTTAAGCCTTGCATAGATACATTTTCACTAACATTTTCCTCTTCTCCCGGAGGTAATTCTTTATGTTCCACCAAATAGTCAATTTCTTCTTTGGTTAACGTTTCATGTTCTATTAACGCTTTCGCAATCAAATCGACCAAATCCTCATTTTCTTTCAAAACCTTCTTGGCATCATTGTAGCATTCATCGATAATCTTTCGCATTTCAATATCGATTTCATGGGCGACCTCATTAGAAAAATTACGAGTTTTATTGTAGTCTCTTCCCAAGAAGACACCACCTTCTTGTTGTTCTAATTGTACGGGACCTAAATCACTCATACCATATTCTGTTACCATACTTCTAGCAATTTTAGTCGCGCGTTCAAAATCGTTGTGTGCTCCAGTTGATACTTCATGGAAATGCAATTCTTCGGAAACACGACCACCCAACAATCCTGTGATTTGTTCCAAAAGTTCCGTCTTAGTTGCAAAATATCGTTCTTCTTTTGGAAGCATCATCGTATATCCACCCGCTTGACCACGAGGAATAATCGTAATCTTTTGCACATCATCGGCATTTTTCAATTTAATACCAATCACGGCATGACCAGCCTCGTGATATGCAACCAATTCTTTTTCATGATCGGTATATTTTCGCGATGTTTTGGCAGGGCCAGCAATCACACGATCGGTTGCCTCATCAATTTCACTCATAGTAATTTTATCTTTGTTTCGACGAACAGCAAGTAACGCTGCTTCATTTAATAAGTTTTCTAGATCAGCTCCACTGAATCCCGGTGTTCGCTTAGCTAAATTTTTTAAATTTACATTGGTCGCCAATACTTTATTTCGTGCATGAACTTGTAATATTTCTTCTCTCTCACGCACATCTGGAAGACCAACCGTGACTTGACGATCGAAACGACCCGGACGAAGAAGGGCTGGATCCAAGACATCAGCGCGGTTTGTTGCAGCTATGACGATAATTCCCTCATTTGCACCAAAGCCATCCATCTCCGTTAACAATTGATTGAGCGTTTGCTCTCTTTCATCATGACCTCCACCAAGGCCAGTACCACGTTGCCGTCCAACAGCATCAATTTCATCAATAAAGATCAAACATGGTGCATTATGTTTCGCTTGTTTAAACATATCACGGACACGACTCGCTCCAACACCAACGAAAAGTTCAACGAAATCAGAACCGCTAATGTAATAGAAAGGAACATTTGCTTCTCCCGCTACCGCTCTCGCAAGTAACGTTTTACCAGTTCCTGGAGGACCAACCAATAATACACCTTTTGGTATACGGGCTCCAAGTCTCTGGAATCGTTTTGGATTTTTTAAGAAATCAATCAATTCTTTGACCTCTTCTTTTTCCTCTTTCAATCCCGCAACATCTTGGAATGTCACTTTATTTCGATCAGTACTTAATTTTGCTTGACTCTTACCAAAGTCCATGGAGCGGTTAGCCCCACCCATTTGTTTAGAAAACAAGAAAAATGCAAGTCCACCAATCAAAATAATCGGTAATACATTCACAAGAACAAGTAAAAAGGTACTAGAATCTGGATCTGCCTCAGTATCAAGTGTAAAATGATGCGTATCATAAGCATTTAAAATACTTTCCATCACTGGAGCAGATAAAGGAATACGTGCGTAGAAAGTCTCATTTTCATCATACGTATTTAATTTGCCACGAACCTCATAAATCGAAGCTCTCGTTCTTGGTGTTACAACAACTTCCGTTGCTTCCCCCTTTTCAAGGGCACTGATCAGTTCATCATATGTAAGTACATTCACTTGTTGATTCATTACATTAAAGAAGTAAAATACCCCCAACATCAGAAGAATCAAAAAGACATATGGAACTAAGCCTTTTTTAACTGTTTTTTTATTCATGCGTTTCCTCCTCGTTAATAATATTTTATTATTATATCACATGTTTCATTTTTTTGTTTATTAAATTTACTTTTCTTTAATCCAGGGATCCATAGAACCCTATCTTGACTATCAACAACAATGGGCCAAAGTTCTCTTTCCTCTGGTGGAATCTTACAATCAATAAAAATGTCTTTGATTTTTTTATGACCAGAACCCTTCAAAGCCATTTTATCCCCATGTTTTCGCGTTCGAATATAAAGCGGAAAAACAACATCAGACCGAGAAAGTCGACAAATCGTATTGTCGTTTAAATCACTTTCCGCAACCCTTTCCAAATGTTTCCCGTTAGGTAATTCCGCATAATCTTCAAAAGCAATTTCATAAGATGCAATTTCTTTTGGAGCCGTTTCAATATACAAAGTGTCGTAGCACTTTACGACCTTAACCAAATTCGGTAAATAAAGATAAGCATTGGCTTTTCTCGAACGGATACAATCCTCTATCATTTTGACATGACGATCCGAAATGAACATGAGATCATCTTCGTAAATTTGCTCTAATAGAGAATAGATCACTCTTACTTGTAACAAATGATCCAACTTTAAAAAAGAAGGAATCCATAACTTTTGATCGTGATATACTTTTTGAAATGCTTTGGCCGTTTCTTTTTCCAAATAACGATCCGCTTCTACCATCATTGTATGAAATTTATAAAATTTTTCATGCACATGTGGATCTTCTTGCTTTAAAAATGGCAACACATATTTCCGATACCGATTTCTAGTATATTTATCTTTATAATTTGAACGATCTTCCATAAAAGGAATTTGATAAGCCCGCGCATACGTCGTAATTTCTTCCTTAGTAAAGAAAATAAGCGGTCTTAAAATCTGATAATGATCAATCGAAACAACTTCTGAAAAACCAGCATATCCTCGCAAAGTAGAACCTCGTACTAAGCGCATCAAAATCGTTTCCATCAAATCATCCCCATGATGAGCCGTCACTAAAAACTTTGCTTGATATTTCTGTATCACATCGGCAAAATACTGATAACGAACATGTCGTGCTTCATTATGAAAATTATCATCACCATAAGAAGCAATCGTCATCGTTTCAAATAATACATCATGTTTCGTGCACCATTCTTCTACAAATTTTTGCTCTTTTTTACTTTCTTTTCGCACATTATGATTGACATGCGCACACACCAAAAGATAGGGTATTTTTTTGCGAAGTTCTACCATAATCGATAGCAACACCATGGAATCTACCCCACCTGAAACACCAACGACCAGCGTATCTTGTTTCGTGACATATTGTTCTAAAAACGCAAACGCTTTTTCTTTCATCATCAAACCTTCTATTCTGGAATCCGAAGAATATATTCTCCATCTTTGGAATAAAGATATTTTTCTCTTGCATATCGCGCAATGTATTCCGGATCTTGTAATTTCTCAACATCCACCTTCAAGGCTTCTTCTTCTTTTTTGAGCTCTACCAATTGTTGTTCTAGAAATTCTTTTTCTTGATATTTTTCAAAAATTTCTAGCCAATAACCTCCGATTGTGAAAGCAAGTACGACAATAACCGAAAAAGAAAAAGTTCCGAACAAAAGCATGCGCCGCGCCATTCTGTTTTTCTTCTTACCTTTTGTCTTCATAAACACCCACTTTCCTAACATACATTATAACACAACCGAAAAAGGAAACAACCATTCCAACAATTGTTTCCATAATTTTACAAAATAAAATGTCAACTACGTAGAAAAGGAAGAAAACCATTTACCACGTAACTTTTTTGTCGTATGATTACCAACAAAATAACCAAGATATAGCAGTAGCAAAAAATAGGGATGAAAAATTCCTTGATTGATCCATCGAAGAAAGATAAAATATACCAACACATGATCCAACAAAAACAAAAATGACAAAATGATTTGCACCCATTTTTTAGATTGAAATAAAAGCGTATAGTGTAGATTTAACATGAGAGAAAAAAACATACCATAAAGAAAAGAATAGACAAAAGATTGAATTTGAACTTCTAATGTCATTATTGAAATAAACGTTTAAAAATACTATTTTCTTTCTTTTCTTTATGACTATCTTCCATATAAGAAAACGAATGAATTAAGCCTTTGATCGATACATTACCTTGTAAAGTATCCAATTTAATCAACTCTAGTCCTTCTCCTTTGATCATTAAATATCCCATTACCGTATCCATTAAAAAGGCTTCATCATCAAAACTTTCAATTTTTTTCACACCAGAAATTAAAGCACTTTTTCTCTCAACAATCGTAATACCATGGTTGTAATTAGAAATAGTATGCGCACTATCTTTTTCCATATGACCATCCTCCCATACATCCTATGATAACTCACACAAAAAAAGACCAAAAGGTCTTTTCTTACTCCTATTATTCTTCGCTTGCTACTGGTTCTTCAGCATTTTTATATGCTTCTAAAATAGCATCTTCAAACATTGTACGAACCTCAGGATTGATTGGATGTGCAATATCACGATATCCACCCGTTGCAGTTTTACGACTTGGCATAGCAATGAACAAACCGTTGTCTCCTTCGATAATACGAATATCATGCACTGCAAAACTATCGTCTAATAGTACAGATGCAATTCCTTTCATACGTGATCCTTCTTTTTCGATTTTGCGTACATTTACAGATGTAATTTTCATTTGCATTATCCTCCTTCAAAGCTTTCACTTTATGTATCTATCATATACCAATTCAGAACAAAAGTCAAAATAAATTTTGATATGCCAGAACGCCAAAAAAAGCTGTGCTACTTTATAAAAACAAGTCTTTTGACAGGAAAGACAAATCCCCTTCACACAGCAACATCCATAGACCCATCAATCAGTAAAGACTTTTACTTTTCATCCGTAATTTCCAAATGGAGCGTTAGTAAATCAGCATAAGTAAAAGATTTTACCAGCTTGGTATCATCCTTTAATTGCACCAAAAAAACACCAGGATATGTATTTAAAATAACGGCCTCAAACTCTTCGACTTGATTTCTTGCACCATTAAAACGGAAATGGAATGTCTGCCCTTTCGATTTTACAATTCTTTCACGAATCTTTTCGATTGTCATCTTGGAAACCCCACGAACATCATACCGTTAGTAATAATACCACCAATACCATCTTTTCCGTATTTGGTCTTTTCTAAAATCGAAAGCAAATCAATGGGTTTATTTTTATCAGATAGGCAAACCGATGAAGCAATAATCGCTGGATCTAAAGCATGAATATTAACCCGTTTGGGACTACTTGCAAAATTGGCACCCGCCCGGATCAATTCCTCGTAATCACTTTGACAAGCTCCAGCAATCACAACGAGTTTTTCTTGGCTTTTCTCATACTTTCTAACCATTTTTACAGCATCGACAAAATATTTCGTATTCTTGTAATTTTGAAGCGAATGAATATCACCAAAACGACGATAATAAGCATCATGACCAGTGATTACTACAACATCCGGTGCTAAATCTTCCAAATAATCCGTAATCTCGGTTGCAATCTCATCTTCATTTAAACGAACACCATAGGCCATGATTCCTAACTTATGATAAAAAGCAAGGCAACGATCCAAGTAGTCTTGATCTCCATCAATATGAAGTACCTTTCCCGGTAAATAGAAATATTCATTGCGATCTAAATTGAGAAATGGCTCCATCCGTTCCAAAAACACGTTATCATCCGTCTTAGGTATCTCTTCGACCTTTTTTAAATCAGACAAATTACTATCGGCATATAGACGAATATCCACTCCTTTTAAAATAGCCATATCCGAATCAATCGAAAGAATTCGAAAAAGCGTATCATTATGATAAGAATTGCGTGTCACCAAATCTCCCACATGAAAAAGCATAAAATCACCTCACACTATTTTATGCTAGAACATATCCGTTTATGAAATCGTTAATGCATTTGTAAGAGCCACAAAAACTTCCAAAGGCAATTCTTCCGCTCTCGTTTGCAACGTATAACCATAAGACTGTAACACCTGATCAACAACAACCAGATCATATTGTTTTAAATTATTACGTAAATTTTTTCGTTTATATCGAAAACAAGCATGGACAATCTCTTCAAACATGGAAAAGTGAGATATTTTCAACAACTCTTTTTTTCGCTTAAAAGACACAATCACACTATCGACATTCGGTACAGGATAAAAACAGGTACGTTTCACTAAAAATTCTTTCTTGATATCAAAATAATATTGCAATAATACACTCAAGGCACCATATGTTCGACTGCCAGGAGATGCAACAAAACGATCTCCTA
>CANTWQ010000055.1 GCA_947853365.1 uncultured Bacilli bacterium | reverse complement strand
CAAAACGATCTCCTACTTCTTTTTGTACCATAACAACCATTTCTTCAAACAGGAAAGGTTCAGAAATTAATTTCATAATAATCGGTGTCGTAATATAATATGGCAAATTAGCAACAATATAAATGTGAGAAACTTGATAATTGGCAATATCCTGACTCACATCCCGCTTTAGAAAATCATCAAAAACAAAAGAAACATTAGAATATTGTTGAAATTTATCGATCAGAAAAGACTTTAATTCTAAATCAATTTCATAAGACAAAACATATTTGGCACGTTTGGCTAATTGTTCCGTTAAAATTCCTTTGCCAGCTCCAATTTCAATAACCAAAGAATCTTCTGGTATCTGAGCCACCTGACTAATTTTAGCAACAAGAGAAAAATCCTTGAGAAAGTTCTGTCCATATTTTTTCTTAAATTGAAACTGCTTTTCCATGTATATCACCAACTTAAATATAACATAATTAAAAAGAAAAAAGTAGCTGTTTATTTTGCTACTTTCACAGTACTTTCTACTTTTTCCTTCTTCTTTGTTCCGGTAAACATCAATAAGATATTGCTTGCTGAAAGCCCATATAACATAATTTGTAAAGGAGAAATCATATCGGAGTAATAATTAAAGTTAATCTCATATCCAAGCGGAATACGGGCCACCATATATGAATCAAAAACAGCACGATAGCCAACATAAATGAATAACGCAAAGACAAAACAGCAAGTGAAATTATAAAACAAATCGTTCTTTACAGCTTTCTGATTCAAAACTAAATTGATGGAAAATAGAATAAATAAAATCAAATAAGGAAGAAAGACAGGAATGGATTCTATCATCGATTTTTCTAATCGCTTATACATAAATGTTACAATATAAAGTGTAAAAGCAAAACTGCCAAACAACAAAATCCATTTTAAGACGTAGAAACATCCATTCAAAATTCTCTTCATATTATTCTGCCTCCCTTGTTTCTTCGTAGAACCAATTAGACAACTCTTCGACAACTTCTGTCACATTACGGTATGCTGATAAAACATCATAATAACCATCGCGCACTTTATCGTGAACAGTACTTGTTGCTAAAGCGGTATTAAAATAATAACTGCTATTATTTAACAAATCTTTCTTTAGATATGAAGTATCGGTTTTCATGCTATCTAAATAAAGAGAGAGTATCTTTTCGTTTGCTTGTAAATATTCATCTTCAATATTTTCTTCACTGGCACTTGTAAACCAAGATAGAGATTCGATAACACATTTTCCCACCACTTCATTTTCGTATGCTTCACGGAATTCATAAACATCCACAATGGAAATTTCATTTTTAGTTAACAAATTTTGAAACGTTTCATTGTTTAAAGCTGCTACACAGTTTTGCAATTTATTATCGGCAGTCATTATTTGAAAAGATGTCAAATTTCCATGATAACGATTGACATCAAAATCTGCTAAATTCGCTTCAATACGATTCAAAGAATCTTTAATAGATTGCATAGCGCTATCACCGTCTAAATTCACAGAAACAACACGGCTCACATCAGAAGCATGATATAAATTAACAAGTAAGAAAAATGAGGCAAAGGCAAAAACCAAACCTATCAAAGCATAACTAATAATTTTACAATATTCTTTTAAAAAATCGATCATTTTGATTCCTCCTCATTGATAGCTTCAATACGAATTTGATAATGATAATGTTTATTTTGCCACTCAGTATTCGATTGATCTTGTCTAATCCAAACACGAAGTTCATAAAGATCTTCTTCTCCTGGTTCAATTTCTTTGACATCGAGAACATTCATTTTAATATCACTCATATCTTGGATTTTTTCTTCACCATCATCACTAATTAAAGAATAACGAAGTTGACTTCTACTAAGAAGCGTATCACTCGTACATCCATCATTCACTACACCAACCGGTACCTCTTCCAAATAAATGCGATAAGTTCCTGTTTTTTTACCATTGTTTTTTACGGAAAATTGATACGCTGGTAACTCTTCTGCCTCAAGATCTGTCAGTGGAATCATCTCATCGACCAACATATCATTTCCTGTATCAGATAGAGAAATTTCTAACACCGTAATAGAAGGAGAAGACTCTTCTTTAGAAAATTGTCTGTTTTGAAAGAAATAGAAAAGGCCAAAAATAATCACCAGACCAATAATCAATAGAATCATTAAAATCGTAGGATAAGAAATAGAAAATTTATTTTTTGATTGCGATTCGTTTTTCATTTCGATTTTTCACCTCTTTCTTTGGACTAGCAAATCCTAATAACGTACGAATTAACTTAATAATATCATAGATAATAATTCCTAAACATGGTATCACAATGGCAATAATCCAACCATAAGAGGTAGACAGGAACTGTTGCACATAACCAAGTTTTGGAATTTTAAACATTACCTTACCTAAAATATTATCTTCCGGAACCGCCCAATTATCCGCAACATTATTATTATCACCTTTCGTTCTAAAATAATAAATACCATTGTCATCCTGCGTTTTTCCTACAACCCGATGGGTAATCGTAACACCATAAGACATCGGATCTTCGGAAACAAAAGTGATAATATCACCAACATCGATTTCCGAACCGATCGTTCGGCGACCAATCACCGCATCATTTACTTGAATCGTTGGAACCATGCTAGGACTAATAATCACATAAGCACTTAATAACGGAGCCGTATGATGATTTGTACCAGCATACTTCGTATCTTCTACAACATAAACAATTACTACAATAAAAATAATCACCAACAAAAGAAGTATAGAATACATAAATACAGTCGTTAAAAAATGCAAAAAACGCTTTAAGTTTTTCCAAAAATTCTTCATGTATATACCCTCTCTTTATTCTATAATCATGATAACAAAGAACGCCACAATTTACAAGTAAAAGAAACACAAAAAATGTAGTACTGTAAACTACATTTCTGAATGAGCAACGACATTAACCTTTAAAGAAAATTTCTTATTTTGATAATCCGTAACACCACGTTTCACCCACATTCGTAAGCGATAATTTTTCTGCGTATCTCCCGATATTTCTCTTTCAATCAACACTTTTCCTATAGCTTTGTCAAGCGTACTATCTTTTAATTGGTCGAAAGTCAATACTCCGCTAGAAAGATCTGTTTCCGGCACTGGTATTTCATCATTGCCATTTACTTCTGTTAGATAAATTTTTACGTTTTCTGGCTCTAAAGTGTTTCCATCCATCTCTTCCAATAGTATTTGATATATTAACTTATGACTAGACGTATTAGCTAAAATTTGAAAATCAAAATAAGATTGATCAGCAATCATCACTTTTCCATCTTCATCTCGCATAGGATGCGCATTTTCCATGTGAATCATGCTCCCTCCAGCAGACGTTCCTTCGTTATATACAAAAGTAATATTTCCAGAATGAATGGAATTATTGGAGTGATCGGGACTAGAAGATCCGCCAAACTGTCGATAAAAAGCAAAAGACAAAGAACACAACCCCCCTACCAAAATAATACAAAGAAATAAAAATAAAATTAGTTCTTTTTTATTAAATTTATTCTTTTCGTTTTCTGTCTGTACATCTTGCACATTATGTTCCTCATTCATATGATCCACCTCTATTATGAATGTATCACAATTTAAAGATTTCTACAAGAAAAAAAGCACGTTACCGTGCTTCTTATTAAGCTTCTGTTGAATCTTTTGCGTAAACGTTGATTTTTACAGTGAACGTTTTATTGTTTGTACCTGGTTCAACAACAGTTGTTTCTCCCTCTTCACAAGGAACAGCAGGATGTTCTCCATCTACTGGACTACCGTCAGCAGTACAAACATCATCTTTCATATCAACTGGTTCGCCATCAGCGTCTGTATCAGCAAGCCACATTCTAAATACATAAGTTGTAGTGTTACTACCTGATGCAACGACCCCGTCTGCAAGTTTCTTCCCACTTCCCATTGTAGCATTAGGAAGTTTGCTATAATGATTTAACACAATAGGGGAAGCAG
>CANTWQ010000054.1 GCA_947853365.1 uncultured Bacilli bacterium | reverse complement strand
CCTTATGGCTTTTTCGTTAGTTACTATATTAAGACAACGAAGCCGTATTTACCATTTTTCTTATCTTTGATTGCATCACTCGCCATCGAATCGACCCAACTGATGATTGGGCGTGTCTTTGATATCGATGATATTATTTTGAATATTTTAGGTGGTATGAGTGGTTATTTGGTTTATTTTCTATTATATCGCATCAAAGAAAAATTACCTTCCACATTAAAGAAGAATTGGTTTTTAAATATAGTGAGCTTAATCGTTACAGGGATCTTTATCTATTATGTGTATCAGGTGGTGGTAATATGAATAAAATCGGTGTATTTAATGAAACCAAAGAAGATATGAAGTCTTTTCAAAAAGAAATTCCAAAACTGTTTCGATTGGTATTTCAGAAAGAAAATATCAAAAATGCCGAATGTAATGTCATCTTCGTCGATTCGAAAATGATTCACGATTTGAATCGTACTTATCGAGGAGTCGATCGTGTGACAGATGTGATTAGTTTTGCTTTAGAAGATGAAGCGAGTAGAGATATTGAAGTGCGCCTTTTGGGAGATATCTACATTTGCTATGAAAAAGCCGTAGAACAAGCACAAGAATATGGACATTCTCTACGTCGGGAGATACTCTTTTTGGCCGTACATGGCCTATATCATCTGTTAGGGTATGATCATATGAATCAAGAAGAGGAACGTGTGATGTTTCAAAAGCAAGAGGAGGTACTAGAAGTATATGGGGTTGTTCGATAAGTTGTTTAGACGAAAGAAAGTGGTCCGAATCAAAGATACAGGGACACCACTGGAACGATATAAAAAAAGTTTTTTTCATGCGATTGATGGATTTTGTTACGCTTTGAAAGAAGAGCATAATATGATTATTATTGTAACGGCAATCCTAGTTACTACCATTCTTGGCTTTGTCTTTTCTTTATCCAGTGGAGAATGGCTATTTTGTATTTTGGTGATGGGAATGGTAACAGCCAGCGAAATGATCAATACAGCGATTGAAGCAACGATCGACTTGGCAATGCCACAAATTCATCCCTTGGCTAAAATTGCCAAAGATTGTGCATCGACTGCGACCCTTGTCTTTTCGTTAACGGCATTGATTGGGGCATGTATTATTTTTATTCCCAAGATTATGGCACTTTTTTAGGAGGATATGAAAGATGAAAGAAGAACTTCGCAATTTATTAAATCAAAGTTATGCACCTTACTCGCATTATGCAGTAAGTGCGATCGTCGTTATGAAAGATGGCAAATACTTTACCGGTGTCAATATCGAAAACGCTAGTTTTGGTGCGACAGTATGTGCCGAGAGAGTTGCCATTTTTGAAGCAATCAAAGAGGGATATCGAAAAGGAGATTTTAAACGATTATATGTGATGGTCGATCGGGACAAAATCGCCTCTTGCTGTTTTTTATGTCGTCAAGTGATATCTGAATTCTTCGAAGATGATTGTGAAATTATTTTAAGCAATCGAAATGGCGATGCCAGAAAATATTATGTGCGTGAAATTTGTCCATTGCCTTTTACAGGAGATGATCTCGTATGAAAAGTGGTATTGTTAGTATTGTCGGACGCCCCAATGTTGGGAAAAGTACCTTGTTAAATGCATTACTAGAAATGCACTTGGCGATTACTTCTGATAAAGCACAAACAACGAGAGTCAATATCGAAGGAATTTATCATGATGAAGAGGCCCAAATTGTCTTCGTGGATACACCTGGTATTCATAAACCTCAAAATAAACTAGGAAATTTATTAAATCGGAAAAGCTACCAAGCCTTTCAAACCGATGTGATCTTATTTGTGATCGATGGCGCGAAAGGATTTGGGCGGGGAGATCAATTTATCTTAGATCGAATGAAAGATGCAAAAGTTCCTATTTTACTTGTTATCAACAAAATTGACTTGATGAAAAAAGAGGATATTTTAACTGAACTTTCTAAATTACAACATGATTTTCCATTTCAAGAAATGATCCCCATTTCGGCCAAAGAAGAAGATAATATCGAGCGATTGTTAAAAGTGCTGAAACAGTATTTACCTCATGAGGGATTGTTAATTGAACCCGATGAAGTGACCAATTTGTCAACTAAATTTTATGTCAGTGAAATCGTTCGGGAAAAAGTACTGCGATCAACACGGGAAGAAGTGCCACATGCAGTTACTTGCTTGACCGAGAGTTTGACCGAAGAAGACAATCTCGTATCGATTCGTGTTTTAATTATCGTCGATCGTGATTCTTTGAAAAAAATTCTCATTGGTAAAAATGGTAGTATGCTAAAAGAAATTGGTAAACAAGCCCGTATCGATTTAGAAGACTATTTTGGCAAAAAGGTTTATTTGGAAACATTTGTAAAAACATTACGCAATTGGCGTGATCAAACCAAATATTTAAAAGAACTTGGTCTAGAAGAAGAATAAAGAAAAAAGAAATTTATCACAATAAGAATAGGTGATAATATGAAACAAATTTTATGGGAATTATTTCGAAAAACGGGAGAAATCAAATATTTTTTGCTCCTCAAAGAGATGGAAGAAGAGAAGTGATGGTATGGCAGTTGTAGCCATGGAAGCAATTGTGGTTGGTGAGGTTTTATATAGTGAATCAAGTAAAATATTACATTTGCTTACCAAAGATTATGGCTTGATTTCGGTATTAAGTCGTGGATGTCGAAAGATGAAAAGTCCTCTTCGAAGCATGAGCCAAAAATTTATGTATGGGATTTTTCAAGTGCATTACCGAGAAAATGGCCTTTCCACATTACAGAGTGCTGATAGTATACAAACGTTTACCAAAATCTATACCGATATCACTGTGATGAGTTATGCTGCGTTTCTACTGGATCTTTCGGAACAAGTTTTAAAACAAACCGACGATGCCGGTATCTTTCCTCGTTTATTAAGTGCACTTAAAAAAATCGATGAAGGCTTAGATCCAATGATGATTACATCGATTTTGGAATTGCAATATTTACCTTTCTTAGGAGTACAACCAAATCTAGATTGTTGTAGTATCTGTGGAAGCACCCATCATATTGTAACCATCAGCAGTAGTGATGGAGGATACATTTGCGAAAATTGTTATCGAGGGCAAAAAAAGTATCAACCGAAAACCATTCAACTATTACGAATGTTTTATTATGTCGATTTGGAAAAATTGACGAAATTATCGATTCGTGATACGATCAAACAAGAAATTTGGGAATTTATCGATGATTATTATGATCGATATACCGGTCTTTATTTAAAAAGCAAACAATTTTTAAAGGGATTGGCAAAATTAGGGTAGGTGATTTTATGCTACATCGCAAGATCGAAAAAGGAGAACAAAAAGGGCATCCATATCTATGGATGAGTGCCATCATCATGGGCCTTTTTTTGATCATATTTCTAGCCAAAGGAATTTATCCATTTGGAAATAATTCTTTGATTTGGGGGGATATGTATGATCAAGTAACCGCCTTTTTCTATCATTTGTATGATTCTTTTTACCATGGACAAAGTATGTTTATTGATTTCACAACATCTGGAGGAATCAATTTCTTTGGGATACTTACTTACTATTTGGCAAGTCCTTTGCATCTTTTGATTCTTCTCTTTCCAAGGGAACATATCTATCAAGCCATTTCCATCATTATTGCCTTAAAAGTATTACTGTGTGGTCTTACCTTTCTAGCATTTATTCGTTACTACTTTAAGAAATTACCAAATTATATCAGTGTTTTTTTAGCCCTGTTATATGCTTTTTGTGGATATAACATTCTCTTTTATCAAATTACAGGATGGATCGATGTTGTCATCTTATTCCCTTTATTGATGATTGGCTATAAAAAATTGTTAGATTTCCAAAGCCCTTTCATGTATCTGTTTTTCTTAACGTTATCATTTATCGTTAGTTTCTATATTTCGTTTTTGATGGTGATATTCTTATTCTTTGCAGCTTTCATTTATTTATACTGCTTTCACAAGGAAAAGGCTTATCAAAAAAAAGCAATTACTTCTCTTGGTTTGGCCACGGGTCTTAGTATCTTACTTTCTAGTTTCATTTGGCTCCCATCTTTACTGGAAATATCCGTTTCTAGTCGGGCTGGATTTGATTTAAATACCATTCTAAATTCCGGAGGAGGCCCTTTGGCTGATAAGTTTGCTTTCTTTTTAACTTCTGGATTTACCATTGCTATTTTGTTTTTCCTATTTATAAAGGGACGAAAAGAGAAACGTCATAAACCATTTTTAAAGTTTCTAACGATGATTTTCATTTTGCTATTGATTCCAGTGGTGGTAGAGCCTGTCAACAAATTGTGGCATTTTGGCTCTTATGCCTTCTTTCCCTTACGCACCTTTTTTACATTTTTCTTTGTGGCCTTGACGGGATGCGCTTATTATTTCGAACGAGTAAATCCGTCTTCCAACCAAGGAAAGAAACGGCGTCTAAGAGATGGCCTGTTGGTTTTTTGTGGCATGATTTTGATGAGTGTTGTAGTCATTTGTTTCTATGGTCATTTGCAAAAACAAATTTATAAAATTTCTTTGACCAGTCATGTTGAAGTTCTAGCGGTATTACTATGGATGGCCTTTCTAGTCGGAGGGATTACGTATCTCCTCCATCGTCATTACCAATCAGATCATAAATCACTTTTTATATTATTATATCCACTGCTGTTATGTAATATCTTGTGCAGTTGTTTCTTATATTTTGGTATTGATTTTGCCCAAGGTACCTTAACGGGCGTATATGAAGATATGACTGCTATGGAAGAAAGTTATCAAGAAGGAGACTATTATCGCGTCAAGAGTATTTATCCACGGATGGTGATGAATTATGGAATGGTCAGTCGATATGATACTTGGGACCATTTTACCTCGTTGACCGCCAAAGAAAACTTGAAAACATTGAAACGATTGGGATATAGCTCTTATTGGGTGAAGACTTATTCTAGTGGAGGAACTTTATTTACAGATGCGATGCTTGGCAACCAATATTTAATTGCCAATCGCGAAATAGCTAGTCCAAGATATCAGTATGTCGATCGTTATGGTTCTATCTATTTCTATCGCTATGAAAACCAAGTACCATTCGGTTTTCCTGTGGTAGATAATATCACACTTGTAGATAGTACCAATGCTTTTGATGCCCAAAACAAACTATATCAAGCAATCATGGGAACGGAGGAGCCTTTACTTACCATCTATCCCGATTTATTAGAAACGATGCCTGTTGGTTTAACGATTACCGAAAATACGAAATGGAAAGATGATACCGTCGATGGCCCATTCTATGAAATCGAAATGGATTCTGAAGAACAATTGGCTTACGTCGAGCAAACGATTTCCGTCGATGATCGAGAGATCTTGTATTTAGAAATATTACGGTCGTTGGATAATCAAACCAACCAAGAATGTTTTGAAGCGATGCATGTGTATGTCAATGGAAAGTTATTGGCCGAAAAATATCCGAGCGAATTAGAAAATGGTTTATTAGAACTAGGTGAGTTCGAACAGGAAGATGTAACGATCCGTATCGAATTTGTCCGTGATACCATCCTCCATCATATCGCGATTGGAGGCATGCATGTCGATCGTTATCAAAATTTCTTACGGCAAAAAACGGCCGATGTGAAAATAGCATATGATGAAAACCAAGTACATGTTTTCTATCAAAACGAAGATGGTCAACAACTGTTGTATTTACCACTTGCTTATAACGAAGGCTATCATCTAACTGTCAATGGGAAAGAAGCAGAAATCATTCCGTTGTTTGATAATTTTATTGGTGTTCCGCTTGCTGGGGGGGCAAATGAAATTACCTTAACTTATACTCCACCGGGCTTATATCTTGGATTGATCGTATCTTTCTTGACCTTGATCATAACCTTTGTCCTCATCAGTAGTGGACTTTATCACAAGTTATGTCAAGTATCTTTCTTAAACTGTATTTGTTACTATGGTTATCTGGGTATTTATGTATTGTTATTGGTTGGTATGTATTTGTTACCGATTCTTTGCTTCTTTCTTTCGTTTTTTATCAAAATTCGGATATAGATTGATTGACAGAACCCACAATCTTTCATAAAATAGGATTAGATGATTGAAGTGATGACGTTTCTATCCACTGAAGGGAAATCTATGTTAAACCATAGGGAAGTAATCAATCAATTGTATAGAGATTCTTTTCTAAAAAATAAGTAAAGTGAGCATGGGAAGTATTCTCCTTTACCGTTAGAATCTCTTTTTCTATGAAGGAGGAAAACATGAAAAATAAAAGTATTACCAGTCGTGATGTCGATTTTGCCAAATGGTATACCGATGTCGTCCAAGCTGCTCATTTGGCCACTTATTCCAATGTAAAGGGTTGTATCGTCATGGAACCGAATGGATACGCTATTTGGGAAAAAATGCAACAAGTGTTGGACCATATGTTGAAAGAAACGGGTCATCAAAACGTTTGTATGCCTATGTTAATTCCAGAGAATCTGTTACGAAAAGAAGGCGAATTGGTGAAGGGCTTTGCGCCAGAAGTAGCTTGGGTAACGATGGGAGGCAATAAAGAATTAGAAGAGAGAATGTGCATTCGTCCTACATCGGAAACCTTATTTAGCGATTATTTTCATGAGGTTTTAAAAAGTTATCGTGATCTTCCAATCAAATATAACCAATGGGTCAATGTGATGCGTTGGGAAAAAGAAACACGTCCCTTCTTAAGAGGAAGAGAGTTTTTATGGCAAGAAGGTCATACCATTCATGAAACCAAAGAAGAGGCAGAACAGGAAACACGAAACATCCTGCAACTATACCGTAAATTTTTTGAAGAATACTTGGCGATTCCTGTTGTAACAGGACGGAAAACCGAAAAAGAAAAATTCGCCGGGGCCGAGTATACACTTACCATTGAAGCAATGATGTATAATGGAATTACACTTCAATCCGGAACCAGTCACTACTTTGGCCAGAAATTTTCCAAAGCCTACGATATTAAATTCTTAAATCGTGAAAACAATTGGGATTATGCCTATCAAACATCTTGGGGGGTTTCGACTAGAATGATCGGAGGATTGATTATGGTGCATAGTGACGATAATGGGTTGGTGTTACCACCGAAAATTGCCCCTGTTCAAATTGCGATTATCCCAATCAAACAAACAGAATTGGTCAATCAGAAAATCAACGAAATTGAAATTGCATTAGAAAATAGTACCATGACCTATATGGTCGATTGCTCGGAAAAGTCCGCTGGATTTAAATTTGCTGAAGCCGAAGTCAATGGCATTCCTTTACGTATCGAAGTAGGGGAAAGAGATTTACAAGAAGGTTTGATTACCGTTGTTCGTCGTGATACCCGAGAAAAACGGCAAGTGAAAACCAGTGATGATCTATTGCTCATCTTACAAGAAATGCTAGATACGATGCAACAAGATTTGTATATCAAGGCCAAAGAACGTCGGGATCAATTGACATTTGATGCCCATACGTTCGAAGAAGTAAAAACAATCATGGAACGGCAACCTGGGTTCGTGAGAGCTATGTGGTGTGGCGATGAAGCTTGTGAAGCCAAAATGAAAGAAATCCGTGGAACCAAATCACGTTGTATCTTAGAAGATGCCAAGCCCATCGATGATGTTTGCGTCGTTTGTGGTAAAAAAGCCAAGCATTTAGTTGTTTGGGGAATTCAATATTAAGGAGGACAATGATGGATGCATTAACAATGGAAAAATTAGTCAATTACTGTAAACAATATGGCTTTATTTTTCAGGGAAGCGAAATTTATGGAGGACTTGCCAATACTTGGGATTATGGTAGTCTTGGAGTATTGTTCAAGGACAATGTCAAAAATGCTTGGAAAAAGAAGTTTATTCAAGAAAGCATCTATAATGTTGGAATGGATAGTGCCATTTTAATGAACCCCAAAGTATGGGAAGCATCGGGACATCTTTCGACATTTTCGGATCCTTTAATCGATTGTCGTCATTGTAAATCACGTTATCGGGCCGATAAGTTAATCGAAGATTTTACCAAAGGAGAAGTAAGTGCCGATGGTTGGGAAGATGAAAAGATGATGTCCTATATCAAAGAACATCACATTACTTGTCCCAAATGTGGAGCTTTGGATTATACGGAAATTCGCAAATTTAACTTGATGTTTAAAACGTTCCAAGGCGTCACGGAAGACGCCAAAAGTACGATCTATTTACGACCAGAAACAGCCCAAGGAATTTTTACCAACTTTATCAATATCCAACGCACGATGCGCCTCAAAGTACCATTTGGAATTGGTCAAGTAGGAAAGAGCTTCCGTAATGAAATTACACCGGGCAACTTTATCTTTCGTACGCGCGAATTTGAACAGATGGAATTAGAGTTTTTCTGCAAACCTGGTACAGAATTAGAATGGTTTCAATACTGGAAAGATTTTTGTAAAAAATGGTTATTAGATCTAGGCATGAAAGAAGAACATTTACGCCTAAGAGATCATGCCAAAGAAGA
>CANTWQ010000053.1 GCA_947853365.1 uncultured Bacilli bacterium | reverse complement strand
TGCTGATAATAAGAACAAAGCGACTGCATTTTACAAGTTTCACAATTGGGATGAATCGCTTTACATTGATATCTTCCAAAAAAGACCATTTGATGATGGGTTTTACTCCAAATTTTTTTGGGAAGCTTAGCCATCAACTGTTCTTCCACTTGTCTTGGCGTATCTGTCGCTTTCGCCAGCCCGAGACGTTTCGAAACACGTTCGACATGCGTATCAACAGCAATCGCTGGAACATCGTATAAAACACTCAATACTACATTTGCCGTTTTTCTTCCTACGCCTGGTAAACTTTCCAAAAAGAGGCGATCGTTTGGCACGATACCATTGCTTTTTTCTAATAATTGCTTACTAATTTCTTGAATGAAAACCGCCTTTTTATGAAACGTTCCAATCGGTTCTATAATTTTTTCAATATCGGTCACATTGGCATTTTTCAAATCTTCCAACGTCGGATATTTTGCAAATAACGTTGGAGTCACTGAATTCACTCGAGCATCCGTCGTTTGCGCACTCATAACTACCGCTAACAACAACTCATAATCCTTATGATATTGCAGGGCACAGATGGCATTCGGATAAAGTTCATCCAAATAACCAACAAATTGTTTTACTTTACTCGTCATCTTCCTCATCGAACCAATTATAATGAAAAATCTCTTTTTGCACCTTTGGTTCTTCCTTCCTTTCTTGTCTTCTATTTTGCTGATATTCATCTACATCCTCTGCATTCTGAAATCCTTTTTTTCCCCATTCATATAAAATTTTATCAATATAACGCAAATTCGATACCCCATTATATGTCGCTTCCTTTAACGCCCTTAAAATCAAACTAGAAGACATATTACTATCGACCCATGCTTTAATAATCTCATATTCCATTGGTGATAAAGGACGACCAAACTCACGTTCAAACACCTCATAGATGCTGATTTCTTCATTGGCATCTTCATGGTTCATTTCCTCGACCAAAAGACCAGATAATTTCTCATAAAACGGCGTAAGAAGTAAATATTCTTCTAATCTTCCCGCATCATTTTTCTCAGTATCCATCGTGATATATCCTGCTTCTGTCAACTTCGAAATATACTGCATGATTTCTTCTTTGGAATAAGCCAAATCAGAAGCAATACTACTAGGATCAAAGACAAACTTTTCCCCTTTTTGTAATAAATAAACTAACACTAGAAAAGTATCCAACGAAAGAGAAAATTGATCTTTCAATTGATACAAATAAAGTGGTATCACAAAGGAACCCTTTTTTAATAATTGTAACAACTTTCCTGTTTTCATATTTCGCCTCACACTTTCCTCTTATTTTATCAAAAAACGAGCATCTTACCAAGTCTTTTTTTGTAAGTAAGCAGTAAGAGCCACTTTTGTATTCTCCACTTCACCACGCAAAATTGCTTCCTCTAGAAAAGAAATCATTTCTTTTAAAATAGGACCGGGTGAAATAGCGAAAGAAGCACAGATGTCTGAAGGCGACAAGGCAATCTCTTTTCTGCTATGAATAGGAAGATCATGATGCTTTTTGGTGATTTGTATCTTATCGACATGCTGAATATCCCCGGCGATACTACAAACATATAGCCCATAACGGTACAATACAACCGGATCCAAAACATCGAGATCCAACACTTGGCGAATATGACGCATCAATTCTCGTTCATTTCGGGAAAACGGATAAACCTGATCTACATCCAGTAAAGTCCAAATCCCCATCAAATCGCCAAAA
Organism: uncultured Bacilli bacterium; assembly: GCA_947853365.1. Taxonomy (GTDB): domain Bacteria; phylum Bacillota_I; class Bacilli_A; order RF39; family UBA660; genus Faecenecus. The sequence continues at coordinate 2,735 of CANTWQ010000053.1, read as the reverse complement.
TAGGAGAGTTGACTTAAATTTGGCAAATCCAAATCTTCATCCAACCGAAGAGATAATAATAAAGAAGCTCCCTCCTGAGCATTCGGACACAAAAAGATCTTTTCTAACTCTTCCTTTTTCCTTTGATAAGAAAGTTCCCTCAACAAATACCCCTTCTGTAAAATGGCTTCTTTTACCGCATCATCCAATCGAAAAGATAACGTAACTGCAAAGCGCACAGCCCGAAGCATTCGCAAACTATCTTCTGTGAAACTTTCATAACTATCTTTGACCGTCCGGATGATTCCTTGATTTAAATCGTCCTTGGCATGTAACAAATCAAGTACTTCTCCCGTTTGGTTCATACAGAAAGTATTGATTGTAAAATCTCGACGTTTCAAATCTTCCAACAAATCTGTAATATAAACCACTTCCGTAGGACGTCGATGTTTCGTATAACCTAACTCTTTACGCATCGTTGTAATTTCAAAACGAACATGCTTCGTAAATACCGTCACAGAGCCATAATTCTCATGCGGAATACAGGCATCTTCTAAAATAGAACAAAGCTCCATCGGTGTTGCCGTAGTACATACATCAATATCTCTACTTTCTTTTCCAAGCAGATAATCACGAACAAAACCACCAACCAAATAAGCCTGAAAACCAGCATCTTCTATTTTCTTTAATAATTTTAAAGCTACTTCCAACAAATATAACACCTCACTCAGCCCCCCTTTTATTATAGCAAAAATACGAGTAACCGAAAAGAAGGAAGCAAATTTGCTGTCCTTCGATTATGATTTTTTAATCCATTTTTTTAAAAATTTACGAAGATAGTAAAAAGGATGCGTTGGAAGTTCAAATTCACCAATCAACTCGACCACATGGCCATGAAAACCCTTTTTAAATTCATACACGCCATATTCTGGACTATCTTTTTGATAACTCAAGATACCATAAAAATTGTACCGTTCATAATGATGATCAATAGCATATTGAATCATTTCCCATTGAATACGATATTGTGCCGCAAAATGCATGTACTCTTTATAGTTACCACTAAATAGATAAAGGACTTCGTTCCCATACAGGAAAAACATACCTCCAGATAAGACAATAGGATCCACTTTTTGAAGAGCTAACGTCTTAACCTCTTCTATCCGACGTTCCAACAACTGAATCCGTGATTCTGCTTCCGTTCGTTTGCTTTCGTTTTTGACACTTAACTTGGGAAATCGCATCCGTTCTTCTTGTAACTCTTTCTCTAAATCATCGATATATGTTTTTGTATGCAGTTCTGCAATCACAAACGTTAATTCACCACGAGGAACAAACAAGTCATACATTTCTTCATAATAAGAAAGCGGTTTATCCGAAAATTGTCGTCGTTCGCCAGTTACAGATGTCAATGCTTTAAAAATGGAAAGCTCATCCCGTTTTAATGCACGAACAACAATGCCAGGCCGCATAGCCTTACGAATTAAATTTCTCGTATTTGGTTTAAACACTCGAAAAATTTGTTCTTTTTCTTGGTCCTGTAATGGCAATACAAACATGTACTTCACTTGTGATGAAGTACCCAAATAATGGTAACCACAGGCTTGTAAATAAGCAATGGTCGATCGATGATCATATCCACCAGGAACAACATCACCATTGATATCCCGCTCTACCAAAGGATAATAAGGATCAATTCGCAGATAAAAGCCACCATGTTTTCTTACAAAATGTTTCATTTCTTTCGTAAACGCTGCTAATAATGCCTGATCTTCATAATCAATCAAATATCCATTCGGTGCATAAAACGTCTTTCGACCCAAAAAATTTCCACTAGCAAACATCATCGTCGCACATAAAATTTTTCCCTGTTCCACCATTCCTACATAGTAGACATCTTTCTTATGTGATGCCTGATATCTTCCCATCTCTGGTGTTTGCACGAAAGATGCCAACTTATGATTTTTAGCAAATACACGAAATTCTTCTTCTGAAAGTTCTCGAAACTCCATGGAACATCACCTCTATCTTAAAGTATACAAATAGACCAATCATTAGTCAAACAAAAGAGTAGAATTACTCTCTACTCTGTAACAACCTCATAGGGCCAATCGAGAATGCCTCCAAGATCATAAACCTTCGTATAGCCAAGCTTATTTAACTTTTCCGCAGCTTCATGGCTACGATGTCCCGTACGACAATAAACAACAATTTTCTGATCCTTTTCATAACCCATTTCGACAATCGAAGCAATATCACTCACCGGCAATAAAATAGCATTTTTAATATGCCCTGCATCATATTCATATTGCCTTCTTACATCTAAAATAACATAAGTACCATCGTCTAAATGATCATAGACTTCACTCGCCGAAATAGATGCAATTTTCACCTTCCCACATCCTGTAAAAAGAAAAATAATAACGATCATCCATAGCCATCGCTTTTTCATCATTTTACCTCAAAAAAAGAAGCCCAAGGCTTCCCTCTTAGTTTACAGAATCTTTTAAAGCACTACCAGCTTTAAAGGTAACTGCATTTCTTGCAGCGATGTGAACTGTTTCACCAGTTTGAGGATTTCTTCCTTCACGTGCAGCTCTTTTTGAAACAGCAAATGTTCCAAATCCAACAAGTGGTACTTTGTCTCCTGCTTTTAATGCGTTGGTAATTGCTTCGAATGTTGCATCGATAGCTCTTGTAGCATCAGCTTTTGTTAAACCAGCTTTAGCAGCAATGAATTCTACTAATTCTTGTTT
>CANTWQ010000052.1 GCA_947853365.1 uncultured Bacilli bacterium | reverse complement strand
TTAAAAATCAACTTATACCCATAAACTTTTTTGATTTCCTTAAAATAGCTAATCATAATACCACTTCCTTAATTATTTATTATATCATGAAAAAAACACATTTCTGTGCATTTTTCCTATATTTCTATAAAACAATTATACTCATACTCCACATCATATTTTTTCGTGTATTTACTATTTAATCCTCTAGTAATAGTAAGGGTATCATTTATTAGACAACAAGGTGGATTGGTGTCACAGATACTCCTTGCCCAAAGGCCGTAGTGACAAGTTCCAACTCCCCTACTTGATCGAGAGAAAATAAAATGCCTTTCCCTTCGCCGTTCAAATCAATCCCTGTCTTGGTACCAAAGCCAAATTTTTCCAAATAAGAAAATAACCTTTCTTTTCCCAACATTTGCCCAAGTTTTACAAAGCCAGGGTTACAAGAGTTTTCCAACACTTGCAAATAAGTCTGATCTCCGTGTCCTCCCGCCTTCCAACAACCAATACGACTTCCTCCAATCGTTACTCCACCAGAATCATAAAAATGATCTTTCTCCATATCGATCAAATTTTCTTCCAGAGCCGAAGCAAAAGTCATGATTTTAAAGGTACTACCAGGTTCATACGAAGCCCAAATGGGTAAATTTCTAGATAACGTCTCAAGCGAATAATCTTGATAATGATTAGGATCAAAATCTGGTCTCGAACTCATCCCCAAAATTTCACCAGTATTGGGATCCATCACAACCGCCAAGGCCATGTCAGGATCAAACATCGATACGACATTATCTAGTTCTCTTTCCAATGATAATTGAATATTGATATCGATGGTGAGTTGTAAATTCATTCCATTTTGCGGTTCCACATACACTTCGGAAATATCCAGTTGATTGCCCTTGGCATCCGAATAATATTTGATCGCTCCCGCTTCTCCGGTCAAATAATCGTCATATTGTAGTTCCAATCCGGATAATCCTTGATTATCAATCCCTACATATCCTAACACATGAGATAATAGGTTACCGTAAGGATAATAACGTTTGGCTTCTTTCACCAAATACACCCCAGGTAATTCCAAAGCCGCAATTTGGTCAGAAATTTCATAAGAAAGTCTTCTGCCTTCTGGATGGACACGTTCGATCGATGTATTTTTATTGACATGCGTATCCATTTCTTCTTTACTAACACCTAAAATACCCGCAAGCAATTCCGACGTTTTGTCTTTATCGACAATTTGATTCGGAATTAACACAAGCGACGTCGTCGTCAAATTATCCGCTAACACAACTCCATTACGATCCAAAATTAAACCGCGATCCGCTTCAATCGGTAAATTTCTACTCCATAGATCATTGGCTAGTTCTGATAATTTTTGATAATCAAACACTTGCACATAAAAAACACGTAGTACAATAAACAAAAACAACAATAATAAAATAAGAAACAACACTTTAATCCGCGCATCAATTTTCTTAAAAAACATGGCATGCACCTCATAATAAATATATGAAGGAAAAGAAAAGGAAGAACTGCAATTTCAATGATAAAAATAGGAAATAAAGAAAATCATATTTAGATGATCCAAAAGTATAAATGTCATAAAATAAATTACAAAAAAAGGAAGTAGAAATCATCCTTCTTCCCCTTAGGTATCATTTCTTGTTTCCTCAGATATGACAAATTTTGGTTGTAAAGTGATCGCAATCGTAGTCATATTTGGAGTAATTACCGTATCAGAACCAATACTTTGTGAAGTGACATAACCCGTTCCTTCATAAGTTGGCGTTAAGCCAATCATCGATAAATAAGTATCCACTTCTTTTCTACTCCATCCATTAAAGTTTGGTAACCGTATTTCACTGCCATTCGTAACCAAAAATACCTTTTCTTTCGACGTGATGATCATTCCCTTGGCAGGATATTGTTTGATGACCTTATCACCGTTTCCAATAACAACAGTTTCAATTCCTTGTTTTTGAAAAGACGCTGTAACACTGGTAATGTCTTGATTGTAATAACTATCGAGAGCAAGTTCTGTAATGGCTTCCACTGGTTCCTCTCCAACATCATAGTTTTTATATTTGGCGATATTTTCAATAATCGATTTGATGGCATTGGAAAGAGGTGCTGTCGTATTCGGATTAGGACGCTTGACTGTCGCATAAATAATAAATTCCGGATCACTAGCAGGATAAATTCCTGCGAACCCACGAATCACATCATTTTCGCCTTTTAAATATCCCGTTCCATCCGTACTAGAAATCTGGGCCGTTCCGGTTTTCGCTGCAATATCATAACCATCCATACGATATGGCGTTCCCGTTCCTTCTTGTACAACACTACGCATTAAATTGATCATGTAAGAGACGTTTTCACTGCTAGCAACACGGCCAAGTTCTTGCTTACTACCTTCAAAAATAACCTCTCCAGTATCCGGATCGACAATTTTAGAAACGATATAAGGTTGTAACAACACACCATCATTGGCAACACTTGTCAATGCTTTGATATATTGAATCGGCGTTGTCAAAATTCCTTGACCAAACCCAGCATTAAAGACTTCGGTTTCATATTTAAAGTCAATTTTACCACTTGCTTCATTAGGCAACATAATGCCCGTAGGACTTCCAAATCCAAGTTTTAAATAATAATCTTTTAATGTTTTCGCATCGATATAATGTTCAATCAAATTGATGACACCAACATTACTAGATAAGGCAAAACCACGATCATAAGAAATGGTACCCCATCCTTCACGATTGCTATCACCGATTTCTGTACCGTCACTCGTTACATAAACACCTGACTCAAAAGTCGCATTTCCATCATAGACGCCCGCTTCCATCACGGCCAGATACGAAAATATCTTCATCGTCGAACCTGGTTCAAAAGGAATGGAAATATTCGGATCCAAATAATTGGTAATATCACGAATATTTGGATCAAACGATGGAAACGTAGACGAAGCGAGTATTTCTCCAGTTTTCGCACTGGCAATCATGATATTCATAGTTTCAAACGTATAGTTTTGGGCTGCTTCTTTGATCGCTTGTTCAACAAAAAATTGAATATTATTATCGATTGTCAAGTAGACATCCTTACCACTAATTGCATCTTCTCTAATTTCTGGCGTATTTGGAATTTGGTATCCTCGCAAATCTTTTTGATAAGTAATATATCCCGGCGTACCAGATAATTCCTCATCGAAATGTTTTTCAATTCCCATTTCACCAACAATCGTTCCTTCACTATCACTCTTCGCATATCCAATGGTATAAGATAAAAAATTTCCATTCGGATAATAACGTTTTTGTGATTCGATAAAGTCAAGGCCCGGTAATTGCAAAGCGACAATTTGATCCCTTGTTAATTCACTTAACCCTCGTCCTTTCGTACCAAACTCAGTTTGATATCGCTGTTTTTCTTCCCCATTGCTATCAATATAAGTATCATTTTCCAAAATTGCTAAAATTTCTTCTTTACTCATTCCTAAAACAGGGGCTAATTTTTCAGCAGTTAAATTTTTATCTACCACATGTTTTGGATTATCTTCATTCGTCGTTCGACTTGGATCCAAATACGCAATTAACGTATAAGAATATACATTTTGCGCCAATACTTCACCATTACAATCGTAAATCGTTCCCCGTTTCGCCGGTAATACTTCCGTCCGAGTCGTTCTTTGACTAGCAAATTCTTTCAAATTCACCCCGTCAACAGTCGTGGATAGTGCCAAAAAGGTTCCTCTCGCGATTAAAACAAGAAACAAAAAAAGAGCCGAAACGAGTATAAGATTTCCACATCTCACATTGTTTCTAGGCTTCTTTTTCATCTACACTTCCCCCTTATTCTATAGATTTAATGTTATTATTATTATAACTTAAACCTTGCTCTTTGGCAATCTCTTGAATTTT
>CANTWQ010000051.1 GCA_947853365.1 uncultured Bacilli bacterium | reverse complement strand
TTTGTTTTTGTTATTGGCGGTAGTGGCAGTGGAAAATCAACATTGATCAAAATGTTATATAGAGAAGAAAAACCAACCCGCGGAGAAATCATCGTTGGAGGATTAAATGTTGCTAAATTACGAAATCGTAAGGTTTATAAATTAAGAAGAAAATTGGGTATTGTATTTCAAGATTATCGCTTGTTACCAAAATCGACCGTATATGAAAATGTAGCATTTGCGTTAGAAGTCATTGGTGCCAAAAATGAAGAAATTCAAGTGAAGACGTTAAAAGCGTTAGAGTTGGTCGGTTTAAAAGGAAAAATTAGAAATTATCCCGATCAATTGTCCGGCGGGGAACAACAACGTGTTGCGATTGCAAGAGCCATTGTTAATGATCCCAAATTACTTCTTTGCGATGAACCAACCGGGAACTTGGATCCGGTAATGAGTATGGAAATCATGAAAGTACTAGAAGATATCAACACGACGCTCGGAACGACAATCATTATGGCAACCCATGATAAAGAGATTGTCAATCAAATGAAAAAACGGGTGATCGTCATGAAAGATGGTCGTCTCGTGAAAGATTATGAGAAAGGAACGTATGACAATGAAGGTTTTTAGAATGATGAGAAGAAGCATTCGCGATGCCTTCAAAAGTGTCTTTCGGAATTTTTCCTTATCCTTAGCATCCGTTTTCTGTATTACAATTACTTTGATTGTCGTAGCATTTTCAATCGTCGCGACTTACAATGTAAATAATTTTACCAATTTAATTGAAAAAGATGTAACAGTAGTGGCGTTTTTAGAAGCTGAAACAGATGAAGAAGGTGTGGAACAAGTAAAACAGACACTAGAGGGAATGGCAAATGTCGATAGTATCGAATTCAAATCGAAAGAAGATGCGAAAAACGAAATGATGGCCGAGGACTCTTTTTTCGAAGAAACGATGGGTGGATGGAGTGAAGAAGACAATCCCCTAAAAGATTCTTATATGATTAAAGTAAAAGACATTGATCAAATTGGTAATACGGTGGAAGAAATTAAAAACATCGAACACGTATCTATTGTTGAATATGGAGAAGGAACCGTTGAAAAGTTAGTAAGTGCCTTTGATGCGATTCGTAAAGTGTCGATTGGGGTTGTGATTGCTCTTTTAGTTGTAACGGTATTCCTAATTGTGAATACAATCAAATTAACCATCTTTTCTCGTAAAAGGGAAATATCCATTATGCGTTTGGTTGGAGCAAGTAACTTTTCCATCAAGCATCCGTTTGTGATCGAAGGTATGATTTTAGGTGTCATTGGTTCGATTATTCCAATTCTGTTTACAACCTATGGCTATATTGCTTTTTATAATCATATGCAAGGAATTTTATTCTCGCCAATTATTAAACTGATTCAACCAGAACCGTTTATTTATATTGTTTCAGGGATTATACTATTGATTGGAGTGGTGGTAGGTATGATCGGAAGTTACCGCGCAGTTCAAAAGTATTTAAAGGTGTAAATATGAAGTATTTTGCACGAATTTGTTTGGCCTTTCTTCTTTCGTTATCGCTTGTTTTTATACCGATCAATACACAAGCAGAGACGTTAGCGGATTATCAAAAGAAATTAAAAGAAGCCCAAGATGCATATAATCAGAATCAAAGTGAAATCAATGAAACAAATGAAGCAATTCAAAACAACGAAGAAGAAATTGCATATATTAAAAACCAATTTAATGTGATGGCGGATGAAATAGAAACCATGAAACAGGAAATTGTCGATTATAACGTTGAAATTAACGAAAAAACATTGGAAACCAAAGAATTGTTTGAGTATTTACAAATTGCCAATGGGGAAAATGCTTATCTCGAATATGCTTTTGGTGCGGATACCATTACAGATTTTATCTATCGGATGTCGATTGCGGAACAGATGGCCGAATATAATGAGAAAACCATCGAAGAATTACAAGATATGATTGAAGAAAACCATCGCCGACAGGAAGAATTAGAGAAGAAAGAGCAAGAGATGACGGTGCGTAAAGCCCAATTGGAAGATCGCATTGAAGCACTCGTGGGGCAAAGACAAAGTTTAAGTGATTTATCAGTTAGTCGTGCTGAAGAAGTGAGAATTCAACAAGAATATGTGGACTTCTTGGTCAATCAAGGATGCGAAGCAAACGATGTGATTGGCGTAGACTGTGCGACGACCAACGTCGCAGGAGTATTTAGAAGACCAGTGGATTATGGATATGTAACCAGTGAGTTTGGTTATCGTTGGGGAAGTTTGCACCGAGCCATTGATATTTCGAATAAAGATCCATACAATACACGAATTTATCCTGTCGCTAACGGTACGATTTCAGCCATTTACTATGATCTTTATGGTGCACTCGTCGTTGTTGTAGAACATCGAACCGCATCGGGAGATTACTATTCTTCCTTGTATGCACATTTAAGTCGTTTTGCTCCGGGAATTAAGGTTGGTCAAAAAGTAACGACCAATGATTATATCGGTTATATGGGAGCGACTGGAAATGTAACAGGGCCACATCTACACTTAGAAATCGCACCTTGTCGATTGTACAATGTAACTGATAAAAATTGTGGTTCTTGGGATAAATATGTTGCCTATGTGAAGAAAATCTATGATAATGGTACTTTTTCTGGACCAAGAGAACTCATTTCTCTACCAAATACATGGGTGACATTTAGTGGAAGATAAAAGCCTTTCGGACAGAAAGGTCTTTTTCTTTGCTTGGAGTGTGATATTGTCTAAGATGCAAAAAGATGGTAGAATAATTCGTAGAATTTAAATTTAGAAAAAAGGTGAAGTGTATGTTTCATTTAGTATCAAAATATAAACCTTCCGGAGATCAGCCGGAAGCAATTCATCAATTAGTAAAAGGGATCAAAGAAGGGAAAAAGAATCAAGTATTATTGGGAGCAACCGGAACGGGGAAAACATTTACCATTGCCAATGTCATTGCCGAAGTGAATAAACCAACTTTAGTCCTGGCTCATAATAAAACATTAGCAGGACAACTCTATTCCGAATTAAAAGAATTATTCCCAGAAAACAGAATAGAATATTTTGTTTCTTATTATGATTATTATCAACCGGAAGCCTATGTTCCCTCGACCGATACTTATATTGAGAAAGATTCCTCAATCAATGATGAAATTGATGAATTACGTCATTCGGCCACGAGTGCCTTGTTATCACGCGATGATGTGATTGTGGTTGCCAGTGTATCTTGCATTTATGGTATTGGTGAAGT
>CANTWQ010000050.1 GCA_947853365.1 uncultured Bacilli bacterium | reverse complement strand
ACTTTGGTTAAGAAAATACCTGAAAGATGGGAAAAATCGGGATGTTGAAAATCCATCATTTGCATCGCTTCGTGCATCTTGATTCCAAAGGTACGACTCGCTTCTTCTTCCTTCGTAAGAAGAGAACCGATTGTCTTGGAATAACGTTTCTTGGTAGATAAGATGATATCTTCTTCTACTTCATCGATCAAAAAGCCTTTTACATCCCCCGATACTGGCATCTCTACTTGTTTGAGATGATTATAATTCTTCGATAAAGGTACTTTCGTAAGATCGATTTTTCTTTGAAATGGTTGTAACACATCCCAAAGACTTTCTAGTATTTGACTGAAAGATCGATATCCTAACCGTTGCTTTCTCGGAACCAATTCCTCAACTTCTTCCACTTCTTTGGTCACATCCGGTAAAACAAAGATCATCTTCTCTTTGGCTCTCGTCAAAGCGACATAGAAAAGACGAATCTTCTCGGATATTTCTTCCGCCATATATCGCTTCTTCAATAAATCTTTCTGTAACACTTCGCCAATTCCCTCTTTGAAGTATGGAACGATAAAGCCATACATGGAATCGTATAAAAAACGTTGTTTTAAATCGGCCACGTTAAATTTAGCAGATAACCCCGCAAAATAACAAACTGGAAACTCTAATCCTTTCGACTTATGAATCGTCATAATCTTCGCACTATCTGGCTTTTCTTCTCGTACATTATATTTTAATTCCAATTTCTCCTTTGATAATTGCATTAAATAACGATCTAACTCATAAACAGTATATCCTAAATTTTCTAAAGAAGCCGCAATGTTCAATAGATATTCAAAGCGATAAAAAGCTTGATCAATATTACCGACTTCGACCATTTTTTCATAAAAAGGAAACGTTGAAATCACATCGTACAACAACGTCTGAGCCGTATAATGTTCCAACTCTTTAGAAAGAGGAAGAAGGTAAGACCATACCTCGGTTTCTTGGTACTGCCTCGTCGATAAGATATCAAATACTTTTTGATCATCGACTTGAAACAAATAACTTCGTAACAGGGAAGCCATACCGAAAGCAAACCGAGCATCATAATTTCCCTCGTGTATAGATAATACCAAATGCACAATGTGCCGTAATAAGGAAAGGTCTTCATCTCCTGCGATATTTTCCTCTTTTTCAATTGTCAAAGGAACTTCTAAAAACTCAAAAATACGTTTCCATAGATCGAACTTGCTACTTCGATCAAGTAAAATTGCAAAATCAGAATAACGACAATCACGTAACACGCCTTCATCTTTATCAAACACTTGCATCTTCTTTCTTACTTTTTCCTTCATTTGTGAGGCAACAATAAAAGCTTCGATTTCTTCTTTGCTATAGTTTTTTCCATCATAAGGATAATGACATACTTCCATTTCAAAGTTTTGATTACTCTGCCCTTGTTCTTCATATGCTAAATTTCCAAAGACCATACGATGACTTTCTTGATATGACGCCCCACCAATTTCGTCATCCATAATCCGATCAAATAACAAGTTAATATTTGCAAGTACTTCCTTCCGCGAACGGAAATTTTTTAATAGATCGATTTTCACCCCACCGCGATGTTCACGATAGGCATCATACTTTTCTTTAAAAATATAAGGATTGGCATTACGAAAGCGATAAATCGATTGTTTGATATCACCAACCATATAAATATTGTGATTTTCAATCAAAGATAGAAAGGTCTCTTGTAAATCGGAAGTATCTTGATATTCATCGACCATAATTTCATGAAAATAAGTTTTCATCTCTTCTCGTACTTCCGGATACTCTTGCAATATCTGAATGGCCATCTTGCTAATATCGGTAAACTCGTAAACATTTACTTTTCTTTTGTCATCCATCAAAAGTGTACGATATTCTTGGATGATGGAAATCAAAACAGAAACCGTCGCCTTGGTACTAAAAATAGTCTCTCTCATTTCTTGTTTTGAATCAAACCTACAAGAAGTCTGTAATCCTTTTACCAAAGAAGAAATTTGTGCCTTTTTCTTTTTGGCTTCCTCACTCGCATTACGTAGCACTGGTAACTTGATTTCTAAATGACTTTTGATTTCATCATACGTCACACTTTGGAAAAGAGGAGAAAGAACCGTTTCCATTTTACCGATAAAATCACCATCGACCTCTAACGATAAATCTTTTAAAGCTTCGTTGATTTCCTGAATATCCTCTTGCAAAATCTGTTGATAACGATCAATCCATTCTTCCACCACGGCATCTTGAAAATAAGTATCGATGTAAGTATCCAAATAAGCATCTTCATCCATCCGTAACGATAACTTTTCTGCAATCTGCAAAACACTATTACGAATTTCCTGATCATCCTTGGTGCAGAACAAAGAAATCATGGATAAAAAGGCCGGATCTTCTGCCTCATACCGCGCATCGAACAAAGTATCTATCATCTGTTGCTTTTTTAATTGAAATACGGTGCCTTCCCCAATCGATACATCGGGAGCAATTCCTAATAAATAATGATATTTTTTCACAATCGAAAAAGCATAACTATCGAACGTCGTAATATAACTTTGATCAATTTTATTCAACTGTTCTTTTAATGATGGATCTTTTTGAATTCCCGAACGAATCCGTTCTTTCATTTCACTGGCCGCGGCTTTGGTAAAGGTCAAAATCAACAAATGATCAATATCGACTCCTTGTTTCAATTCACGAAGTACCCTTGCCGTTAATACCGCCGTTTTACCACTTCCTGCACCAGCACTAACAATCATATTTTCCCCTTCTGTATCAATCGCCTGTTGCTGTTCCATCGTCCACTTCGGCATTTTCTTCTCCTCCTTCCTCCGTATGAATATATAAAAAGTTTTCACTTCTTCGATGACAAACATCTAAAAACGGACAAAACTCGCATCCTTTATTGATACCATCGATCACTTTCGGTTGAATGAGAAAATCCCCATCTAAAATATGTATAATCGCTTCCTCAATTTGCAAATCGACCTCCTGTAACAACTTCTCCATCGCTTCTTGAGACAACACCTTACTATGCGCATAAAAACCATTTTTCGATAATTTCATTCCCTGAATGACCGTGCTATTGGCATAATCGACATCGATTTTTTCTACCAAATATTCTTGATCCGCCGAATAACCTGTCAATTTCAACTGTTCCTTCTTTAAGGTTTGATAGTCTTTGCCCTTTTTAATCGATAGTTCCGAATGCAATATTTTCTGCAAATAGAACCCCGTAAACACAACCGTTTGAAACAAACCACTTTTACTAACCAAATAAAGATAAATCGGCAACTGCATATCTAATCCATATTTCACATATTGCAAATGAGTTTTCGGATTTCCCGTTTTGTAATCGATAATACAAGCATAAGTAATACCATCTTTCTCTTGATAAAGAATCTTATCGACAATTCCCATGAACGTTACCTTAATGTCTCGATCTTTCGCAATATAGATTTTCTTCTCATAATAAGCATGATCAAAAGAAGATTGTGCCATCTGTTCTCGAATGGTAGCAATAATAAATTGCAATTCACCTTTTAATTTTTGTAAGAAAAACAAATCTTTGACCGTAAAGGTGTATGGCTTTTGCGCTTCCATAAACGCCGTTTCAAAATCAAATCCCGGAAGAAACGCTTTCGATAACACCTCATGAAAAATGGATCCCACCTGTGTGGCAAATGTTTCTTCATAAACATCTAACTTTAACACTTCCGAAGCATAATAACGAAACGGACACTGTTCATATTGATTCAGTTTCGAATAAGATAACAGTAGCTGTGGCGTGAAGACTTTCCGAAGTTTACAAGGATCGATTCCCGTAAACTGATTTTGATAAGCAAGATAAGAAATATCACCAAAGGTCCGTTGATAACGTAACATCCCATCATCCAAAACAGAAAACTTTCGATATAAATCCAATCGTTTGGCATATTGCAATTTACCAGCCAAAGAAGAATAAAGTTTTTCTTGCGGAGTTCCTTTTTGATGAATCACTTCCATATCAAAAAGAGAAATCAAAGACGATGGAACGAACGTTTGAAAAGGACTATATTCTTTATAAGAAATCCTTAAATGCGGTAATGACTTTAAAAACATATGGAGATGTTCTCGTTCCCTCGCATTATTCTCTTCGATGGAAGCAAAACCAAGTTCCAGAAGCTCTCCGCAACCGAGATAGCCCTCATCCTTTTGTACCCGTGGAACACTTTCTTGATTAAAGCCCAGAAAGAAACAATAATCATCGTCATCATACGTCTGATAAAGAGAATCGACACTCACCCCATCTATACTTTGGAAAGGAGGAATCGACGTATGTTTCATCTCCCATTCCAAAAAAGAATATAAATCTCGACTTTCTCCTTCATAGAAAGCATAATGATTGACCAAAGAAAGAATCAAATCCGCATAAGGAAGATCTTGTAATTGCTCTAAAATTTCCGAAAAAGATAAACCTTTGTCCAACAACTGTAAAAATTTCTTTCCAATGACTGTCCCATAAAGAGAAGAAGAAAGATGATAACTCGTCGGAATATGATAAAGCTTCATCAAACGCAATAAAGGATATTGATATTCACTCGAGACATTCAACAAATGCATCTTAGTATAAGGAACCCCTTGGCGATGTAATGCAACAAGTTCCATCATCAAAGCATCCACTTCTTGCTCCAACGTTTGATAAGCATGCACCTGAAAATGAGTCTCCACGGTTTCCTCTTCATAAAATAAAACCGTGGTTATTTTCTCTAGTTCGGCAATCACTTTCTTCGTAAC
>CANTWQ010000049.1 GCA_947853365.1 uncultured Bacilli bacterium | reverse complement strand
GTTCTTTGTTAAACTATAACGTAATTTGCTTGCCGATAACGTATTTCCTTCTTCTTCTTGAATGGATAATTGATATTTTGCGGTAGTTCCAGAATTATTCTGAATCGTAAAGGATAATGGTTCATTTTGTTGCCCTTGGGTATCACTCATCGGATAAGCATTGGTCAAACTGATACTATTTCCTGTTTGGTTAAAAGTGACATTGAAATTTCCAAAAGCGATCTGTTGTGTCTCTCCTTCTTCTCTTCTGGAGAATATCGCATAGGTTGTGCCTATCACTGCTACAATACAAAGGACCGCAACGATACAACCGATAATCACCAATCTTTGCATTTTTTTCTTTTCTTTGTTTTCCATAGTCCACCTCGTCTATTCTCTATTTCTAGTATAGCATAAGATCATTTTGGATAAAAGAAAAACGTGATTTTTTTCACGTTTTGGTTTACGCATTCTTTTCTTTTAAGAAATCGATAGTTTTACGCATTTCTAAATCATATTGAATCATTTCAATGCCTCCAAATGATTTTAAGAATGCATCTTTTTCCATTTGATATTTATCTGCTAAGTTTTGTGCTTCTTTATCGGCATCTTCGACGCTAACTTTGATGTTTTCTAGTTTTGCAATTTCTTCTAACATCAAGCGATACAATACGTTTTTATAAGCTTCTTTTTCCATTTGATTACGTAAATCTTGTTCGGTGGTTCTTGTAAATTGATAGTAAACATCTAAAGATAATCCTTGCATTTGCATTTGTTGCGCAAATCTTCCCATCAAACGATCGATTTCTTCTTCGACCATTTCTTCTGGAACATCACAAGTGACTTGTTTTGCAACCGCTTCTAATAATTGATCAATATATGTATTTTCCGCATCCATTTCTTTTTGGGCTTTGATATGAGCCTCAATTTCACTTCTTAAAGATGCTTCGTCATTGACGCCTTCCATTCCCAAGTCTTCAAAGAATTCTTCGTCTAGTTCGCGTTTTTCTTTCATCTTTACTTCGTTGACTTTGACTTTAAAGGTAACTTCTTTGCCTTTTAAATCCTCTTGTGGATAATCTTCTGGGAATGTCACTTGAATGTCTTTTTCTTCTCCGGCTTTCATTCCTATCAATTGTTCTTCAAAACCCGGAATAAAGGTATGACTACCAATTTCTAGCGAATAGGCTTCTCCTTTTCCACCTTCAAACGCTTCTCCATTTAAGAAACCTTCAAAATCGATAATCGCCACATCACCTTCACTGATGGCATCTTCTTTGACTACCAGTTCTGTATATTTTTCTAATAGATGTCCCATTTCATGATTGATTTCTTCTTCGGTGACTTTGACTTCATCTTTTTTGATATTTAGTCCCGTATACTTTTTAATCTTTACTTCTGGAGCTGTAATAAAAGTAAATACGAATACAACTTTCTGTTCATCAATTTCTTTTAAACGTACTTGTGGTTGCGCAACCGGAACGAACTTTGATTGTTCCAAAGCTTTGGTATACGCATCTTGCAATACATCATCGGCTGCATCCATAAATAACGATTCTTTACCAAATTTCTTTTCATAGATATCACGTGGTACATGACCTTTACGAAAGCCATCGACATTCACTTCTTTTTGCTTTTTCGTAAATGCTTTATCTAAAGCCTTTTCCCAAGTAGTACCATCGATGACTACTTCTACTTCATGACGGCTTTTGTTTTCTTTGTTTTCTTTTTTTGTTTCTAATTCTTTTTCTTCTTTTTTCTTAGCCATAATCTTTCCTCCAATACGCTTAATATTATACATGATGTTTTTCAGATACGCAAACAATAATTCATGAATTTACCTATCTAACAACCAATCGATGACGTTTTTATGAATGATGCCATCACGGGATAAATCGATGGTATCCATCGATAAGACATATTTGGGATAATTATCGTCGATATTACGATATACTCCAAACTCTCTTTCTTGAATTTCATCGTAAACTTGATAAGCAACTTGAAAATACAATTTTTCTTGAAACCGTGTCGCGATAAAATCAATTTCTCCACCTTCTACGCTTCCAACTTTCACATCATATCCTCGAGATAGTAATTCATTATACACAATATTTTCAAGATATGCACCTAACTGTGTTCTCTTTGATACATTTCTGATTTGGCCCAATCCTAAATCCGTTAAATAATACTTATATTTTCCATTTAATATTCTTTTACCTCTCACATCATAACGATCTGCTTTATGGATTAAAAGAGCTTTATTCATATATTCCAAGTAATTGTATAATGTGTTTTTAGAAACAGTTCGATTATCACTTTCGAAATACTTGGCAAGTTTCTCCGCCGAAAACGTTTGTGATTGCGTTGTTACAATATATTCCACAATACGGTTGAACAAGTCAATATCCCCAATATGAAATCTTTCGATAATATCTTTTACGACAATAGAGTCATAGATATCAGAAAGATAAGTCTTTACTTGTTCCACATCGGATAAAACAAATCGTTGAGGCATTCCACCCCACATCATATAATCATCAAAGACACTTCTTAGTTCATATTTATCTTTATCTGAAATCCGCTTTAATTCACATACTTCTTGAAAAGTAAAAGGGGAAATCTGAAAACTGATATATCGTCCAGCAATATGTGTTGCATATTCAGAGGATAATAAATCACTATTAGATCCTGTAACAAAAAGAGAAACTTGTTCTTTTCTATCCGTTTTAAAAGAATTGATTGCCAGTTCCCATTTAGGGATCCGTTGAATTTCATCAAAAAAGAGATAATATTTTTGTTGATCTACTAGTTTTCCTTTTACATATTGATATAAGTCATCATCATTTTGTAAAAACGAATATTCTTTCGACTCAAAGTTAATATAAACAATATGATCTTCAGTAATTCCTTTTTCTTTTAGTTCATCAATCATCTGTGTTAAGATAACAGATTTTCCACATCTTCTAATTCCTGTAATTACTTTAATGAGATCAACATCATAAAAAGGTCTTATTTTAGATAAATATTTTTCACGAATGATCATATCCATTCCTCCTC
>CANTWQ010000048.1:0-10000 GCA_947853365.1 uncultured Bacilli bacterium | reverse complement strand
ACATTTTTCGGAATCTTTTCAATTCCCAATGTGCGCCAAAAAAAGTAAAGATTGCTCTTTACTTAATTCCAACGATTTCAGTTGTTTCTTGCTCTGTTTCATAAGTGATAGTCAACGAATCACCTACTTTCATAAATGGAAGACGATTGCTATCGGCTTTGACAGATACTTTATATCGTTTGTTTTCCGTATCTATATAATAATAGTATGTAGTCCCATCGATGGTTGCACTGTCGATTGATTGAATTTGAATGGTCTTTTCTAATAACTTTTCTGATGAAGTAATATCTTCTCCCAAATAATTTTCAGCGGCGGCTTCAATTCCTTCGCTAGCATCCGTGACAACTACCTTTTGATAATCGGCGACGTCAATAAAGGCATACATCTTCACCAGTCCAGCATTATCTTTTAAAGAAACCAGATAAGTCGGTTTATGATTTAAATTGATTAACAATGGAAACGTAGAATGATAACTCATTTGCTGTACTTGCCCTTCGGCACTAGCCATTGCCGAGGTTTCTTTTGCTCCAGGCACAGAATAGAATTTGGTTTCTTTTGTCCGCATATTGGTTAAAATGAATCCTAAATTTGATTGATCCGATATCACAGATGTCACTCCCGTATAAAGGTATACATCATCATTCATTACGGTATAATTATATCCCTCGGTTGTCCGAACTACATTCTTTTGACCAAAAATAGAATTCCAGAAACCACTACGATATTGTCCCCAGTTATCTAACTGTTCAATAATTAAATCTGCTTTATAGACATGATCGATCCAAGTTGGTACTTCTTCCACTTGATATTTCGTCGTATCTCCAGTGATTGGATTTAATAAAATAATTCCGCTCACTTCGCGTTTCATACCAACACCTGTATATTTCATGGTTGGTATTACCCAGTATGGATTTCCTTCGTTATCAATCTCAAATTCGTAATCACCAAAAATTTCAGTCGGATATTGGAAACGTAGATGACGCAATAGATCTTCTCCAAATAAAGCCGATGGCATATATTTCATTCCATGTTCCAATGGAACAAGATTGGCTTCACCCGTGACGGAATTAACTGTGATATATCCTTTTACACCATCACTATGATTCGTAAAATACTTAATCCAATCGGCATATTCCAATGGAGTCACGCGAATAATCTCATCATTGTAATTGATTTGTGTATAAAGGTTAGATACTTCAAACTGTGATACCAATTCTGGCATTTGTCCTAAGACACGATCCCCTAATCTCTGGCTCGAGTCTTTATCCAGTAGTGGCAAAGCATTGAAATTGACCTGTGGAATATCCTCTTCAAAGTTCGCATCTTCAATTACCGTAATTCTATCCGCATAACTAGAAGCCTGAAATAAAGGAGAACATGCGATGTTAACAATGATGATAATCACAATACAAATACCCGCCCCTAAAGCAAGATAGCTTGGAATTTTAGGAATACGCTCTAATCGACCATTGATATTGATTGCTAAAATAAAGCTACATATCGCATATAGAATTAACACTCCCATTAGAAATACCCAAAAGCTAGGACTGGTTGGATTTAACGGTGGAAGCATCATATAAAATAAAATCAATGCTCCCACCAGTGTAATGATTGTTGAAATGATATAGTTTTTTCTAATATTCATAAATTCCTCTTCCTTTCCTTTTGCCTAATATTATTATATAAGCAAAAAGAAAAAGAGCCAAGCTCTTTCTCGTTATTATTCAATTTCGATGGTTTTTTTCGTTTCAATTTCTTGTTTTTTCGGTACTGTAATTTTTAACATTCCGTCTTTAAATTCAGCTTTGACATTTTCAGCTTCTACATCGCCCAAATAGAATTCACGTTGATATTTTCCGTACATTCTTTCACGACGAATGTAGTTTTTCTCTTTGTCCTCGTCTTCTTCTTTCTTTTCAGCTGTAATTTTCAAATAACCTTTATCACATTCTACACTAATGTCTTTCTTATTAAATCCAGGAATATCCATTTCAATATGATATTTTCCGTCTTTCTCGTAAATATCACATTTCATGTTTGTCTCCTCTGGTGTTGTTAGAAATTGATCGAATAAATCATCCAAATAATATTTTCTTGGCAATAAACTCATATATCATCTTTCCTTTCCAATTATCGTTATACCACTATCGCTGGCACTTGTCAATAGTGAGTGCTAATTTTTTTCATTTTTTTTCATCTTTCGTTGCCCTATTATTTTTTCATATATACCAAAGATAATAAAATCAACTTTTTTGGCACTTGACAAAAAGTTTTTACTTTATAGAACTCATTCCTTTTTCATAGACCAAAATCAGAATTAAAAAAAGATAGTTTTTACTACCTTTTAAATATGACGAATGGTTTGAATCGATGTTCCACTATACTGTTGCCAATTGGTAATATCACTAATTGCAACTCCATCTTGCGGATTGATGGCATGAATCATCTGGTTATTTCCCAAATAAATGGCAACATGGGTAACAATACCATTCTTATTTTGCCAAGCAATGATATCTCCTGGGGCCATATCAGTAATGGAAACGGGGCTTCCTTCTTTGGCTTGTGTTCCACTACTTCTCGATAGTGAAATGCCCGCTTTTCCATATACATATTGTACAAAACCCGAACAATCGAAGCCACTTGGATCATTTCCTCCGGCTTGATAAGGACTTCCGTTTAGCGATCTGGCAATTTCAGTAATTATTGTATTTCCAGTTGTATGATTTACTGTGTTAGCCGAGAAATATAATTTACTTACTACTTTGACCACTTTCGGTTTTACTTTGATTTGGAAAGGTGTTTCACTTACATTTCCTTGTTGGTCGATGGCCTTTACTACCATGAGATATACGCCAGATTTTTGGTTATCCCAAGAACCTTCGATGGTATAGAAACCGCGCATTTCATCGGTAATCATATCGGGAGATTGGAAAGGCAAAGGGCCATCCACATTATCAACTACTGCTAAGACATTTGCCTTTGGATCATAAGATTGTTGTGCATTTAAAGTTACCGTTTCTTCTTGCAAGGTAATCTGTGGAGCATTTTGATCCACAACAGTAAGAGATAACGTAACTTCTTTTGTCACCGTTTCATCCGTCAATGTTACCGTAATATTTTGCTTCCCCAAAGATGTCGTGTCAATGGTTTGGTTTTCTTCTTGTATCTTTCCATTACTATAAGCAATAAAATCTTTTACTTGATAACTCTTTCCATATTCGATTGTTACATCTTCTTTTAAGGATAGCGTTAAATCTTGATAAATTTTTTCTTCCTTTATTTCGGATGCAATCCATTGATACGATGTTAATGTCATCAAGAAGCATCCTGTCATAAAGGTGGAAACAATCCACCCTTTTGTCATTTCTCGTTGCTTTTTCTTGGGGTGAGTCTCTTTATTGGTTTTCATATTTTCACTCCTAAAATCAAGAAACGTAATTGCTATTCTAACACAAATTAGAATTTTTTGCAAAAACTTCTCTTTTTTTAGGATTTCCATTTTCAAAATAAAAATTCAGAAAATCTGAATTTTTATTCGGTTCTTAACGCTTCTACCGGATCTTTCTTGGAAGCAATATGAGCTGGAATACTTCCACTTAAAACAGTTAAGAACACACTGATTGCAATTAAAATAAAGGCATGGATAGGATTAAGTCGGGCAACATTTGCTAATCCTGATAATTGTTCAATGATATGATTGGTTGGAAATGTCAATAACCAAGCAATTAAGATTCCTAATAATCCTGATGAAATACCGATTAAGAATGTCTCTGCATTAAAGACACGCTTGATATCTTTCTTTCTTGCACCTAAAGCTCTCAATACTCCAATTTCTTTGATCCGTTCAAGGACGGAAATATACGTGATAATAGCAATCATAATGCAGGATACCACCAAACTAATCGCCGAGAATGCGATTAACACAATGGTAATAGCATCCATGATACTTCCAGATAGAGTAGAAATTGCTTCAGCCATATCAGTATAGAGAATCTTAGCATCATCTTCTTTATTTTCGTTATATTGATCTAAATATTTCGTTACTTCGTCTTTGGCTTTAAAATCGCGAGGGTAAATCTGAATCACCATCGGAACACTATCTGCGCCTAAATAGGCAAGCATCGTATCTTTGGTCATACCCCCATTTGTAGATGTGGCATCTTCCGTGGTAAACGGTTGCCCAGTCATGATATTATAATCTGCATTTAATTGGGCTTCGACAATGCTCGAATGTTGATTTTTGGATACTACTTCATCGACCAATTCTTCCGTATAAAGAATGCCTGATGTATTGGTCACTAATTTTTTATCTTCCTTCCCGCGAACAATTCCCACGATCCGTAAGGTTTTGGCATTTTCTGATTGATATAAATTCTCATAATCCTGACGTGGAATAAAATAAGAAGCAACTTGTTGATAGTAGTCATCATTAAAGATCAACTTCAATTCTGTTTTTAACAGGTCTTCGAAGGTAATGCTTTCTGTTTCTGGTGCGAAACCTAATGATGTTAACATATCTTCTGGAATTCTATTTTTACTATCAACAATCAATAATAGTTCATCACTTTCTGTCGGTAGTTTTCCTGCTAATAAATCATAATTGTCTTCTAAGACTCCATTCTGGCTTTCATCCAATTTCTTTGGCATAACCGTTAAATTCAGCGAAGATGAATCAGCCAAATGGAAGGTACCATTTTGGTTTACGATTAAATTAAAATTAGTCGCTCTCGTATAAGACAAACCTGATACCAAACTAGTATCGATGGATTCCAGATAATCGATAAACTCTTGTGTCAAATGATTGGTATGAAGTAACTGATTTGCCAGAGATTTTTGTACATAGACCATTTCATCTGTCGGATAATCATCACTTGTTGTCGTTGTCGATATTTCTTCTTGCATTTGAGCCATAGTATCCTCATCTAACTCCATCGCTTGTTCCGTAATGAGAATTGGCATTGAAGATAATGTCGTTTGTTCAAATTCATCGATTTGAATTTGAAAACCATTCGATAAAGATAAGATAAGGGCAATTCCAATGATACCAATCGATGAAGCAAAGGCAGTTAAAAATGTTCTTCCTTTCTTTGTTCGGATATTATGAAATGATAGTTTCAAAGCTGTCCAAAAACTCATCGCTGTCTTTCGAATCTGCATGGTATCATGGTCTTTTTCTTTTTCTTCCAGCGGATTGGAATCACTGATGATTTCTCCATCTTTCAATTCAACAATTCTCGTTGCATATTGTTGGGCAAGTTCTGGATTATGGGTTACCATAATTACAAGTTTATCCTTGGCAATTTCTTTGATCAAGTCCATAATCTGAACGCTTGTTTTCGAATCCAACGCACCGGTTGGCTCATCAGCCAAAATGATATCTGGATTGTTAACCAAAGCCCGTGCAATCGCAACTCGTTGCATCTGTCCACCTGATAGTTGATTCGGTCTTTTATGAAGATGCTCTTTTAGTCCAACTTTTTCTAAGGCTTCTATTGCTCGTTTTCTTCTTTCTTTCGCTCCTACTCCACTTAATGTCATACTCATTTCGACATTGTCTAAAATATTGATATGGGGAATTAAGTTATAACTTTGAAAGATAAAACCGACGCAATTATTCCGATAAGCATCCCAATCTTGATCTTTAAATTTTTTGGTCGATTTATCGTTAATGATCAAATCTCCCGAATCATAACGATCTAGTCCACCAATCACATTTAATAAAGTGGTTTTGCCACTTCCCGATGCTCCAAGAATTGCTACAAACTCATTCTTACGAAAATCAATGCTAACATTTTTTAAAGCATGTTGCGTGAATCCTCCTGTATGATAACTTTTCTTTATTTTTTTTAAAGATAACATTTTATCACTCTTCCTTTTTTGGATATTATCTATTATAGCATATTTTTTTCGATTTCTCTTCTTTCCCATTATTTTCCACAATCAAAAAGTATCGATTAGGATACTTATGATATCATAGTGATAAATTGCTGCATTGTGATATTTTGATAAATGACATAACGTGGGATTAAATATTTGTGGCTATGACGCGTTGCTTTCACATTTCCACCACCAAAGGCCAATTGAAACCCCGCTTCTTCCACGGTATCTCGTACTTCTTCATTCGATAGATAAAAAGGGTAACAAAAGGCAAGATTGGTTCCTAATTTCTGTTGAGAAGATTTTAAATCTTTTTGCAAGTCTTCTTTGGAAAGGCATAGGGCTTTGGCTCCGCGTGGTTTTCCACTACAATAATTTTCTACGTGTAGATCATCTCCATGGCTTTCGACTTCTAAGTAGGCGGTTCGATAGTTTTCCACATCCCACCATGCGGTGATTAGAAACAAGGTGGCGTGAGATTCGTATTTTTCTAATAATGGTGCTAGTAAATTGCCATTTTGGGTGCCGGTTCCTAACGCACCATCGTCAATTGTCAATAAAACACTTTTTTTCGGTAATTCTATTTCCCCATACATCCAATCTCGAAATTCTTGCATCGTAAGGGTTCTATAACCATTGTCTTTTAAATATTTTAATTGTTCTTCGAATTTAGCAATATCTAGACAGATACTTTCATTACAACTCATGCCATTTTGCTTATCATAGAAAAAGTGGTAATTCAAAACGGCAATGGAGGTGGCGGGATCTTCTACTTCCCAAGGAACGCCCGATAAGGCCATATCCATTTCTTCTTGAGAAGTCGTATTTTGAATCGTATAAGTATTCCATTTTTCTTGTGTACTTGGCATATTATTTTCATTCGGACGGTTCCAAACGATATTTCCTATCTGTTGATTGGCAGATAGCATTTGATTTATTTCTTCGGTTATAGAATCAAATAACAATAAAATGGACGTTTCTGGTAAATTTACTTGATCTTCTGTCCACATTTGATATTCCGTTACGGTAATTGTTCTTTTTCCAAGTGCCCTTATTTTTGCTAGCACATCTGGTAATTTCTCTAGATCTTGGATATAAAGTACTGGTATTGTTTTTGTGTTTATTCTTTCTCCTATCATTGTATCGACCTGTTTTACTTCCTCTTTTTCTATTGTATATAATTCATCTTGAAAATAAACTTGGTAGGATTGATCCGTTTTCATAATCATTGGGTACTGATGTTCTTCATAAAAGGTAAACTTGATCTTTCCATCTTGTTTTAGATGATAAGGATTGGTCGTTGTGATTTGTTCGGGATAAGGTGAATAAGAAGGAGCATAATTTTTCTCTGTAGTCATTTCTACATCCGAAAAATAAATGGCATATGGCGTATCTTCTATTTGAAAGTATTCCTCTTTTTCATCTAATGCTTTTAAGTAAAGAACCACATGCGGAGCTACAGTTCCTATTTCTTGATATTTTTCTTGTTCCTTTTTCCATAGTGTAGTTTCTTTTGTCGTCACGACCATCGACGCATAATGTTTTCTAATATCCTCGATGGCCTGTTCTTCATTCTTTTTTTGAATTTCCAACAACGCGTAAACGAAAATGCCAATCAATAATGTCATTCCTATTGCCACGCATATTTTCTTCTTTTTCTCCATCGTTTCCCTTTCTCCTATTCTCTTTTATTATATAGAAAAATCTTTCTTTTGACAATGAAAAAGCACGGATGATACGTGCATTTTATTATAGGAATTTTTTTAAAGCTTCTAAGTTATCTTGTTGAAATTTATAAAAATCTTTGGCGAGTTTTAAATATTTTTTATCGGCATCTTCTTTGTAACTTTTTATTTTCTTTTCCATGTCTAAGGTTCCCATCGAGATTCCTTTGATTAACATATCGGCAAGGGATGCATCACTGTTATCGCTGATAACCTCTTTTTTGATTCCCATGGATGAGGCCATCTTGGCCATCATGCTTTCTTGTTTTAATTCTACGTTTGCTTCTGTTAAGATTTCTTCGGCTTCTTTGATATATCGTTCATACCCTTTTAAGATATCTTCAATACAGCCTTTGATCTTATTGTCTTTTCCATTGATCTCTTCTAATAGTTTCGTTAGAGTATAAGAAGCCATTCCCGCATCTTTATAGATATATTCTACTAATTCTAAATTTTCATTCATATTATCATCCTTTCCAATTTTATTATGAAAGGATCTCTTTTCTTTTATACTATAAAGCACAAGAATTTCCTAATTCATATTCGATTATCAATCGATGAAAGAAACCAATGCCCGAGGATGGTTCAATCCGATACTGTAGCAAAGTAAGATTTTGTTCTTTATCATAATAACAACTATCATTGTCTGTTTCTTTCTTTTCTAAACGTAGTAAATAAGAATCCATTTCTTTTTTCATATTGATCGTTCCACGCATATTTAAAAAGATTAAGGTATCTCCTTGTTTTTCTTCCAAATAAGAAAACTTCGGAAGAGGAATGAGCACTACTTGATCGTTAGATTCTATACGATAAGCACTTTTTAAGAACGTCGGATTTCGAAATGCCACGACTAGGTATACAAAGAAAATACATAGTAATAATCCTAAAACAAATTTAGACATTTCTATGGTAGGTATCTTTTTATTTTTTACTTTTTTCTTCATGTTAACTCCTTATTACCAGTATATCATATCGTTCACCTTTCTAGTCTACTTTTGTTACCATTACTGTTATTTTGAAATGATAATAAATTCCGTTGATATGGTCCGGGTATTTTTTTACTTTCGATATTTTATGATTTCTTATATCAAATTTTAACAAAATGTAAAAAGAAAGTAAAATCCAATGTCAAATAGAGAAAAAACAAATTTTTTTCATACTGTTCATATAGAGCAATGCTATAATGAAAATAAGGAGGATATCATAATGGATTTCAAAAAATTATTTGGATACGAAGGAAAAAACGTCGTTATTACTGGTTCTGCTTCTGGTATGAGCAAAGCCGCAACGGAACTTTTACTAGAACTGGGTGCTAAAGTATATGCAATTGATATCAACCCGATCAATCTCCCCGTTACTAAAGCATATCAAGCGGATTTGTCTGATAAGGATCAAATTGATCGTGTATTATCTGAACCAGATTTCCCACAAAAGATAGATGCTTTGTTCTTATGCCATGGAATTGCTGGTTTTAAGGGACGAGAACTTTTGGTCCAAAAAGTAAATTTTTACAGTCAAAAATATATAACTGAACAATTGTTACCACATATTTCTGACCATGGCTCAGTTACATATATTGCATCGGTCGGGGGATTTGGATGGCAACAAATCTATCCAAAGGCTGTGGAACTCATTCGTCTAAAGAGTTGGGATGAAGCAATGGCCTGGTACCAAGCACATCCAAAAGAAATTGAAAGTTCTTATGTGTTTGCCAAACAGTGTTTGCTGTCTTATGTCACTTATCAGTGTATGAGTAAAGATTTTATCGGAAGAAAAATTCGAATCAATGCTATCAATCCGGGCGATACAACCACTGGATTAACTGATGATTTCAACAAATCGACCAGTCCAACTGGAAATGCCGAAGAAGGGGCAAAGATGATTGAAAATATTTTCTTAAAAAGTTGGAATGGTTATGCTGCCGAACCAAAAGATATGGGCTATCCTATGGTAGTCATCGGTAGTGATATTTGTTCTTATATGTCTGGACAATTGATTTATATTGATTACGGTCTTACGTCTAGTTGGACCAGTATGGCTCTATTAAATGCCAATCAAAAAACGATTGAAGAACTCTCCCATGATGCTAATCAAGAATCATAAAACAAAAAAAACTCTTCAAATAAGCAAGAAGAGTTTTTGCATGGTTTCCAATAGAAACTATTAGCATTCACTGTTAGTATATTATATTTTATAATTCATTCTTCTAACAATGATTATATAGAAAAAAGATTTTAAATCTTTCAATTTTATCATGGCACCATGACTTAAAAGATTACAAACTTTTTGTTTTATAATTTTTAATCATTAGTTTCATAGTAGTAAGATGTTTCAATCCCTTTAAAAATGCTTTCTAAACTCAGATCATCTGTTAAATTATTTTCTATTAAAGTTTTAAT
>CANTWQ010000047.1 GCA_947853365.1 uncultured Bacilli bacterium | reverse complement strand
GTAAAACAGTCTTATCAATTACCAAATAAAGCTTAAAAGTACACGTGTTGTACTTTTTTTGATATACGATAAAAATCATCCCTAAATGGCAAACATTGACACGTACGTTTGTTTGTGATATGTTGATATTAACCAAGCCTCTAAAGTGGTCAAATCCATTTTGACTTTTGTCTTCATTAGTGAAGTGGAATTAGAAAGGAAGGAACCATATGTCAAAACTAAAAAAAATTATGCGAACGGTAATCATTTTTTTACTATCAATGTTTGTTATTTGTTTTTTATTTAGTCTATATAAAGTATGGACAAACGAAATTGCACCGACACAAATTTTAAATGAAACGGGATTATATTTCCTATATACGATCGGGTATGGAGCTTTAGAAGGAGATTCTGTAATCCAGAACATATTAGCAATGGTTGGAATTATTTCTTTAGCTTTGATGACGACTTTTTTAACGATCAATTTATTTTGGCGATTAGATGATGTGAAATTAAGAAAAGACCTCTTTTATGAAAAAGGCCATTTGTATATGCAATTTCAAAATAAAGGAAGGGCAATTTGCGATATGAAAGTAACTTTTGTCTTGTATGATGAAAAAACAACTGCAAATATCGAAGAACCGAAAGAATATTATATGCCAGTATTAGTAAAGCATTCCATTTGGAATTTGACATTTGATCTCAATGAAACATTTTGGTATAAAACAGTTTATGATTTATTAACGTTAGAAGATAAGAAATTATATTGTGTATTTTCATTCGTAGATACCGTTACAGGACAAAGTAGTATTAAAGTAGAAGAAATAACCAAAGAAAATCTAAGGGCAGACCAAGGATTATTAGAATATCAAGAATTTATCAAACCTATGATATTGCCACATCAAGAACTTATTGCTATCGAAAATAATGGTAACTTGCAATTAGAAATCCAACCTCAAGAAACGATAATGAATTATAGCTTCTCCAAAAAGGCGGATGATAACGCTTTCGTAATGGCATATTATTCGTTTCATGATGCTTACTTAAATCTAGAAAAATTTAACCGTGAAACTACATATTTAGAAACAAAAATGAAAAGTGACGACGCTATATGTTTAAAGATAGAAATCAAGTTATCGAATAACAATCAATTTACCAAAATCATTCCCGTCCATCAGGAAGAAAAAAACGTTAGAATCGATTGGAAAGAATTACCTGAACATCTTGATGAAGTCAAAGAAATTTGCTATACAATCTTTAAAAAAGAGAATCAATTGACTGGTACATTAGAAATTGGAGATTTAAAAGTAATTACCAAATAAAAAAGATTGCCCAGGGTAATGAGCAATTTGATGCGGTTGCGAATTGTGATTAGAACATGATATAATAAAACAAAATAGAAATGAGGAATTATAAATGGATAAGAATGAAATTAAAAAAAAGTTAGAACACTTATTAGAAGAAGTAAACACACTATGGAGGTCACTTTGACATCGATCAAAAACGAAGTTATCAAAAACAGTTAGAAGAAAAAATCAATGACCCAAATTTTTGGAATGATCGCGAAGAAGCAGAAAAAAACATTAAAGATCTGAGTGATACCAAAAAAGTAACGGAAGAAATGTTTTCTTTAAAAACACGACTAGAAGAGGATATAGAGCTTTTGGATTTAGAAGATGAGGATGCAGAAATTGCTACGTATGAACAAGAGGAAAGGGAAATCGAAAAGAAACTAGAATCTTTATCCACTCTTCTTTTGTTATCTGGTCCCTACGATAAAAACAACTGTATTTTAGAAGTCCATGCCGGGGCTGGGGGAACAGAAGCGTGTGATTGGGCGATGATGTTATATCGTATGTATCTTCGGTATTGTGAAAAAAAAGGTTATAAAACGGAAATACTAGATTATCAAGAAGGTGAGGAAGCGGGGATTAAAAGTGCTTCCATTCGCGTAATCGGTAGTTATGCCTATGGATATTTAAAATGGGAAAAAGGCGTTCATCGTTTGGTAAGATTATCTCCTTTTGATAGCAACAACCGTCGCCATACATCTTTTGCATCGATCGATGTAACTCCTGAGTTTGATACAACCATTGATATTGAAATAAACGAAGCAGATCTCAAAATTGATGTCTATCGTTCCGGCGGAGCAGGAGGACAGCATGTTAACACTACTGATAGTGCTGTACGAATTACCCATCTTCCGACCAAAACAGTAGTAACTTGTCAAAACGAGAGAAGTCAAATTCAAAACAAAGAACAAGCAATGAAAATGTTAAAAGCCAAGCTGAAATTATTAGAAATAGAAAAACAAAATCAAGAAATGGCTTCGTTAAAAGGAGAACAAAAAAACATTGAATTTGGTTCTCAAATTAGAAGCTACGTTATGCATCCATATTCCTTAGTAAAAGATATGCGCACCAAAGTAGAAACGAGTAATGTAGATAAAGTATTAGATGGAGACTTGGATTTATTTATAGAAAGTGCATTAAGAGGAGGAAAATAATGAGATGGTTTTTTCATAAAAAGAAGGTAAATGAAAATATATTAAAAGAAATTTATCAAAAAAGTCGAGTCAAGCGTTATCTTCAATTGATTTTGGGTATTTTCATTTCCACATCGGCATTTAACTTATTCCTTTTACCAAATAATATTGTGTTTGGGGGACTAACAGGAGTATCGATTATTTTTAAATCGGTCTTTGGGTGGGATCCATCTCTCGTCATATTTGTAGGATCCGTATTACTACTTGGGGTTAGTTTTATCTTTCTTGGTAAAGAAAAAACGATGGGTTCCATTGTCGGTTCGCTTCTTTTCCCGGTATTTGTCAAATTGACAGCCAATATTGGTTATTATATCGATATTGATACGACACAAGTGTTATTAAATGCCATTTTTGGTGGAGTCATTTATGGCATTGGTGCAGGATTGATTTTTAAAGCGGGATTTACTACTGGAGGAACCGATATTATTAACCAGATTCTATCGAAATATTTTAAAGTGAGTCTTGGCTCTGCTATGTTAATGTGTGATGGCTTGATTGTGTTGAGTAGTGTGTTTTTCTTCGGTATCAGTCGTTTAATGTATGCCATTATTGTTTTATATATCATTAGTATTTTAACAGATAAAGTGGTTTTAGGTATTTCGGATTCCAAAGCTTTTTATATCATTGCCGAAAAAGATCAAGAAATCAAAGATTTTATCTTACACTACTTAAATCATGGTGTGACGGTTTTAGATGCTAGAGGAGGATTTACCAAAGAAAAACAGAGAGTGTTAATGTGTGTCATTCCTACAAAAGAGTATTTCAAGTTAAAAGAGGGAATTCGCTCCATTGATCCAGATGCTTTCTTTGTGGCAACAGATGCCTATGAAGTATCGGGAGGTGCATAATGGATATTGTTAAAAGAAAAACTTCCCTAAAAAGTCTTGTGCAAACGATTCACCAAAAAAGATTATGTTCACGTTACCTCGTTTTAACCAGCTGCTTATTTATTTCGGCTTTGTTATATAATGTCCTTCAATTTCCATCGCGAATTGTTTCGGGAGGAACGGGGGGGATTGCTATTATTTTGGAGCATCTTTTTGATTTCCGTCCAGCGATTGTCATTTTTGTAATCTCTGCAGCACTGCTCTTATTTAGTTTTATCTTTCTTGGATTCGAAAAAACATCTGCATCAATTGCCGCGACATTTTTATATCCACTGTTTGTTGATCTCACATTACCACTTGCCAATCAAATTCATTTTAGCCTCGATGATATGTTGTTGGTTGCTTTGACGATTGGCGTTATTTCGGGTATCACCAATGGTTTATGTTATAAAGTGGGCTTCAGTAATGGAGGACTGGGTATCTTATCTCAAATCCTTTATAAAAAAGCCAATATTTCTATTAGTAAAAGTGCCTTTGTGATCAATGCAATTATCGTTATTGCTGGTGGAATTTATTTTGGTTGGACACTCGCGATGTATGCTTGTATTGTTCTAGCTATCAACAGTTTTATCATGGATAAAGTCATATTGGGTAGTTCAAATAGTAAAACAATCTATATCTTTACTGCTCACAAAGAACAAGAAATGAAAGACTTTATTTTAACCTATTTGTCAGGGGGCGTTACCATTCTAGAAGGACATGGGGGATATCGTGACAAACGAAAGCATGTGCTTATGACCGTTATATCGACCAAAGACTATTTCAAATTGAAAGAAGGAATGAAAAAAATCGATCCCGATGCGTTTCTTGTTGTCATTGATACCTATGAATCATCTATAAAATCGGGAATGATTCCAACCTTGATATAAACTTTACACTTTTGCCAAAAGAAAGAGAAGAAAATTCTCTTTTTTTATGCTATAATGATAGTGGATAGTTGAGGTGATCCTATGGAGTTGATCCGCATTAAGGATGTCACCAAGCAATATAAAAATGGAGTTACAGCAATTTACGATTTAAATTTAAAAGTAAAAAAAGGAGACTTTGTTTTTGTTATTGGCGGTAGTGGCAGTGGAAAATCAAC
>CANTWQ010000046.1 GCA_947853365.1 uncultured Bacilli bacterium | reverse complement strand
GCAGCAATCGCACGTTTAATTAGCTTGCTGGTTGCTCCTTTAATTTCTTTATCATCGCTGGATAATACGGCTCTACCTAAATCAATCGATCCCATCACAATCAAAATAATTGGGATACCAATTTGAATGATGGTTAGAACTCCATTAATAAAAGCTACAATTGCATACATATCTTCACAACCGGTGGCTAATACCTGAAATAATTCCATTTCTTTTATACCTCCCTTTGTATGTCTTTATCATACTGGTTTTTCCTTTATTTGTCAATATTTACTTTACAAATCAATCGTTCCTCCGGAAAAAGTCGAATAAACCTCCACCTTTTTCCCCGTGATTATCTTCTCTTCTCGATAGAATCCCTAGTGCGCTTAATAGATTTACTATCTCTTTATTTTTATTTCGATCATTGACCGGAGGCAGATTGAAGAATATTTTGGACTTAGACTCATACTCTAAGTCCGCGATATCTGTCGAATTTAACATACTCTGGCAGAGTACAATTTTTCTTCCTTTTAATTTTTCAAAAGCACGTCTATCTCTTCGCATCAATTTATTTAAGCGAAGGATGGAAGGTTCTAATAGGTAGATAATATCGCCACAGGTATCATCTTGATTAGAATCGTTTAAATCCACCAAAATCACTTGGCTATCACGATGTTTTAATAACTCTGTTGGCAATTGTTCCGCAGAGATAGAAATCATATTTTTCTCTTGAAAATATGGAAAATCTCTTTTGTTTAATTCGATCGCAACGGTGGTAACGCCTTCTTGATCTAAGGCTTTTTTCATCATATAAATCAAAGTCGTTGCACCGGCATGCTCAGTCACATTTTTGACTCCTAATATGACGAGTCCTCCTCCTCCACCGCTTGCAACTTGTTCCATGGCTTGTCCTTGCATTTGTCCAAGCTGGTGGATATGTGCTACATCCTTATAAGTATTTGGATGCTCATACAGATACTTTAATCCTTCCAAATTTGTGGTAAAGTTGTAAATCCCCATCGATATCAATTGCGATAAGAAACTATTCGATGTTGAATCTGGATCATTCGGTGGTAATAGCAAAATGATTTTATCTACATCTAATGCCATGCATAATTTTTGTAAGTTTTGTAAGTTTTTATAATCTTTAATGGCCGTAAGATCTAGAATCATTTTTCCAAAATAGAAGTTTTGAAACATGCTAATAAGTTCATCAACATCAAATTGACCGTGTAGGGATTTAATCACATCAATATCGAGTCCTGCAACGACAGATTGCTGTTCATTGGTAATAATTACATTCATATCTAAATCCCTTCCTTATTTTAGTCTTGAATTTCGGTATTGGTTCCTGAAGAATAAATGACACTTGTTTCTCCTCTTACGGAGAAGACTTGTGAAAATATTGGTAATATTTTATCCAATCCTGGGAAAGCGATTGGTACAAACGTTTGTACTTCGTAGTGACTTCCCATGTATTGACTATTATTACTTGTCGATCCTAAATATCCTTCTTGCACACTCCGAATACAAAAACGATCTAGTTTTTTATGAAATCCGTCTGCACACTGAAAATCATTGGCAGGATAAGCAATTTGCTCTAGGTAATCTGCAATTTGATTACAAGCATTGTTTCCATTAGTACAACTTCCTCCATCCCCGTTAGGATTGGTATCGCCGGTATAACCTTCAAATTTTTCAATAATATTGATGATTTCATTCTTGACATTAAACGCTTTGGTATAGTTAACATTAAATGCCAAATACGCATTGATAATGAACAAGAATATGGCAATCAATTGGATGGATAGTGCGCCACCTATCGCTTCTCTCATGTTTCTTCACCACTCTTCTTCTTTTGGGTATCAATCTAACTAATTGTTTAAATGATAATCGTTATCTGAAATATTTTCCCATTGATCATTGATTGAGTTTTGAATATTTGGCCATAATAACCAGAAGAATGCAATAATTGCTCCGATGGCAATGATGGTAATTACAGTCATATTTAATTCACCAGTCGCTTCTTTCATTTATTTCATACACTCCCTTCTAGTATTCATTATAACATAATCTCTTTTACTTCTACAATTATTTTTTAGAACATTGTCATCATTGACACCAGGATTAAAAGCATGACACCCGCCCCGGTAATAACGAGCATGATCATCGTTTGATTTTCCATGTGATTTAAACGTTCTTTATACTTCTGCTCTCTTGCTTTGTTTTGTAGTGAAGATACGGTTCTAGAAAACATCAGTAAGCGTTCTTGTTTTTTCTCTTGACTACCAAGACCCAAACGATATAACAAACGCATCATACGCATCGAATCTCTTACGGGATAAGTATTGGCAAATTCCATATACGGATCAATACTAGAGTCTCCAGAATCAATTCGTTCAATTAAACGACGTAAGCCTGGTTTAAAAATATCCGGAGCATCGTCGATCGATTTACCAAGTGCAACAGGAACGGTATAATGTTGTACTAAAATTTCTAGTCCCTTTAAATAGTATGGCAACATAATATCAATATCATGTAAATGTTTTTTGTAATAACTTTTTAATTGATTGTAAGATGATTTGAAAACAAAGTACCCTACTACAAGAGAGATCGTAATACTTAACAAATTTAAATCTGTTAAAAAGATAAATAGAAATATGGCCATTACCAACACGCCATTCATAATGCGCTTATTAAATAATACTTTTGGATCAACATTTTCTCCGTATTTGGCATAGACTAGAAATTCATAATCATCTTCTTTTAACAATTGAAAATATTGCTCATTGTCTTTAATAAATTTATTGCCATCAATGGTTTTATTATAGAGTAAGACGAACAGAATGATGGCTCCTACAATAATAATTTCCATTTTATTCTGCACCTACATTCTCGTTATAATATTTTTCTCCTTTCAGAAGAAAATAACTATTGCCAATTAAGATTCCATGTAATAATAATTGCATATACCATAAATCAAGTACTTGGAGATAGGTATCGTTACCTAATAAGTACTGAATTAACATAACCATCAGATATAACATCATACCATATTTTAAAAACTGTTTATGGAACGTTGCTCTTTCCATCCGGTCTCGGTAAACACCTTCGACTAGCATATCGATATCCATTTGCATATTATCTAAGGATTCTCCAGAATCTCTGGCACCTTCTTTGGTAATTTGTAAGAACAATTGATGCATGTTTTTTACAATATAGA
>CANTWQ010000045.1 GCA_947853365.1 uncultured Bacilli bacterium | reverse complement strand
AGAAAAAACTCAAAAAGAGTTTATCATAGAAGTAAATTCCGGATGGGATTTGCTTTTTTTCTAAATAAAAGGAGGATTTATGTTAGAAGATAAAGTTGCCATTATTACAGGTGGAACCAGAGGCATTGGTTTTGCAACTGCCAAATTATTTGCGAAACAAAAAGCAAAGGTTATTATCTTTGGTTCTAAAAAAGAAAGTGTCGATCGTGCTTTAAACGAATTGCAAAAAGAAGGACTCATGGTCGATGGATACTATCCTAACTTAAATAGCGAAGAGGAAGTCGTAGCAGTAGTGGAGAAGATTGCTCATCAATATGGACATATTGATATTTTAGTGAATAATGCTGGAATCTCGGCCAATAAAAAAATCGAAGATACAACCGTGACGGAATTTCATCAGGTCATCGATTTAAATGTGAATGCTGTGTTTCATGTAACCAAAGCGGTTGTACCATATATGAAGAAGCAACAAAATGGTGTTATTCTAAACACCTCATCGATGGTAAGTATCTATGGTCAGGCCGCGGGTATTGGTTATCCAACCAGCAAGTTTGCGGTAAATGGCTTTACCAAATCTTTGGCTCGTGAATTAGGACCAGATCATATCCGCGTCAATGCCGTGGCGCCAGGAGTCATCAATACAGATATGGTCAGGGCTTTACCGAAAGAAATGATCCATCCTCTCATTCAAACGATTCCCTTAAGAAGAATAGGAGAACCAGAGGATATTGCCAACGCCTTTTTGTTCTTAGCGAGCGATATGGCAAGCTATATTACCGGTGCGATTTTATCGGTTGATGGTGCAACCCAGTGTTAGGAGGCGTATATGAAACACGTGTTAAGTAAAATTAGTTATGGAATTTATATCGTCGGAAGCAAAATGGATCGTCCTGTTGGCTGTATTGCCAATAGCGTAATGCAAATTACAAGCGATCCATCGACCGTTGCGATTAGTATCAATCACAATAATTACACCAATGAAATCATCAAAAAAACAGGCCAATTTAGCGTATCTATTTTAAGCGAGAAAGTAGATCCTAGTATCATTGGTACCTTTGGATATCAATCGAGTCGAAAAGTAGATAAATATAAAAATGTAGAAACCGAAGAACTTGCAGGGCTTCCTCTTTTAAAAAATAGTTGTGGTGGCTTTGTTTGCCGAGTGGTAGCAACGACGGAAACATCATCACATACGATTTTTATTGGGGAAGTGATAGCCCAACAAGATGGTAATAGTGAAATCCCCATGACGTATCGTTATTATCAAGAAGTGTTAAAAGGAAAAAGTCCACAAAACGCTCCGACTTATGTACCAGAAGAATCAACAGATCAAACACAGTCTAAAAAAAGCGTTTGGCGCTGTAAAGTGTGTGGTTATACGATCGAAGCAGATACCTTGCCAGAAGACTTTGTTTGTCCAGTTTGTGGCCAACCCGTGAGTGCCTTTGTAAAAATCGAAGTGTAAATAACCGTAATATCGATTGCTTTTCCACCCAACTCGTGCTATGTTAATAGCATAGAAGGGTGGTTTTTTTTATGATCTATTTAATTGACAAAGATAGTAATAGAAGTCAAAAAATTAAAAAATTATGGGAGAAAAAAGAAACCGTAAAAACGGTAGTGAATCCACATTCATTGGATCTGTTAGAATGGGAGAAATCGCTAAATTCTAAAGAGGATATATTTTTCTTATTTTCCGTATCTAGCGAAGAAGAGGAAAAAGAAGTGCACCAAATTTTAGATGAAGTGTATGCCAAGATACCAAAAGAAATCGCGTCTCTACATATCGGTCATTATAAAGTATTTCCGAGAAAACAGTTAGATACCATCGCTATTCCCGAAACGGAAGAACCCGTACTTTACTTGATAGAAGAGTCTTTAAATGTAACGGAATGGGAAGCTAGACATTATCAAGCTAAGAAGCAAGGCATTCAATTATCTGTGGAAGATCCATTGATGCCTGATGACAAAACCATTGAAATTTATCTATCTTATGTGAACAGTGTATCCGCATGGAAAAACCGGCTGCATCATGTGGGACCAAGAATTGAAAAAGGGAAAACCTATGGAAAAAAGAAAAGAAAAACAACAACCAATCACAGCAAAGATAAAACATCAAAGTAATACACCTTTCACTTATCGGGATACATCTTATGAAGAGGAAGAAATCAACGGTTTTCTAGAACATTTGGATTTTAGCGATTGTACATTTAAAAATATAAGCTTTACGGGAACACTGGAACATGTTGGTTTTATTCATTGTGTTTTTGATCACTGTGATTTATCCAATTGCAATATTGCCGACACCAGTTTTCATCACAATCAACTTTCACAATGTAAATTGGTGGGAACGGATTTTGCGGGTTCTAGCATCCAAGATGTCAAATTTACTTCCTGTCAAATGAAATATAGCAATTTTTCTTATGCCACATTGGATCATGTTTCCTTTCAATCTTGTGATTTGGAAGAAGCATCTTTTCAAGAAATCAAATGGAAACAATGGACGATTGAAAATAGTAATTTGACACGCGCTGAAATTTATCATACCAGATTGACTGGTCTCGATTTTCGAACCAATCAAATCGCCGGAATACGGACGACCAAAGATGATTTGGTCGGAGTGACTTTGACCATCGATCAAGCATTAGAAATCTTGCCGCTTTTTGGAATTAACGTCGAATAGTGCTTTGCGAAATATAAAATCTATGTTATGATAAAGATAAGAATAGAGGGAAAATATGAAAGAGGAACAAAAACAAGCAAATAGAAAAGAAAAAAAGCAAAGTCGCTTTGATTTTACATTTTTTTTATGTATCATCGGTATTTTTGTACTCGTTGTACTAGCGGTAACACCAGCAATGTTACGAATGATTCTACCGGATCGTTATGTTCCATCAGAACCATCACGAACGCCGACGCCAACACCAGAAGTGAAAAAAGAAACATTGGTCTGTACGATGAATGAAAATCCAGAAGATTATCAAAAAATAGAAGATGAAACATATACGTTTGAAAATGATCGGTTAGTATCGTTAACACGAATTACAACCTATCATACGGAAAATGAAGCAACCCTTTCGCTATTAACCAGTCAATGTAGGGAAATGGAAACCAATGCCCAAGCGGTCATGGGATTACAATTTGCTTGTGATACTTCTGTCACGGGGACGATTAAACATACAACGACTTTTGACTATGTCAACCTAGATGATTATTCTCTAGAACATATGAATGTCGGAATTTATACTTCCTTCAATAAGACATCTTCGCTTGATGAAGTAGAGGAAGAACAGGAAGACGTAGGTTATACTTGTACGAGACAGTAAAAGCACATCATGGTTGAGTGCTTTTTTCTTTGCCAAACAAAAGCAGTCGACGAAGTAACATTCCTACGAGAAAGATACATAACAGAACAAAGGTTGGTAAAGGAAAGTGAGGAATGTAGGTTGCCCCTAAGAAGAGAAACAAAAAGGAGAGAACGAAAAGACCTTCTTGTTTTTGGAAAGAAAAGGAGGAAAATACCAAACGAAGTTGTTTGCGAATGGCAATGAGTAAAAGAATCATCGAAAGAATCATGCCAAATAGAAATTGCAAAGATAGAATGAGTTCAAATCTGCCAAAGGTGCCAAAAAACATAATCTTTTTTAAAATAATGACAAACGGATAAGCATATTGCTGAACCAAAGGGATTCCCAAAATGCCAAGAGAAAGAATGGCTAAGAGCAAAAGAATCAAACTGCCTCCCAGATATCCCCAAAGAATGGAACGTTTATGAGAGGTCGCTTCTCTTGTCGGAAAAGGGACAATCAGGAGCAACAAAACAGGTACCACCGATAATACCGCATAGTAAAAACAGTTTAACAAAAGGGGCAGGGGTTCTGTTGTAAAAAGAGGTTTTAAATAAGAAAAATGAAAGTGCGGTCCCAATCCAATCAAAGAAATGGTAAAGAAAAACAGAAAGAAGAAAAAGAGAATTTCGCTCATTCTAGCGACCTGTTCGATTCCTTTTTTTGAAATCACACTTCCTAAAAGAAGAAAAGAGAAGGCAATCATCAATATAGAAATTCTTGGCATCATTTGAAAGTGAATATAATTTGCAATTTGTGATAACAAATCGTAACCAAAGAAAAGAAAAAATAAAAGAAGAACCAAAGCCATCAAACGCGACTGTTTTTGTTTGATGGACTTTTTTGGAACAAGAATGATTAAAAAGAAAATACCAAGTAGAGTCCCTCCGAGAATGGTAAGTAAAGTATCACAGCCACTCTGTTGAAATAAAAAGGAAAAACCATACAGGCAAACGATGCTTTGTGATAGAAAAAATGAAAGCAGTGCCACCTGGCGATTGGCAATTAGCTTCATTTGAGATCACCTCCCATCATAGAACTATTTTCACTGGTGAATGATGTATGAAAAGAAAAGGAATAAGTAAAGTGATTGAGCCATTGTATCAAATCATCAGAAGATTTTGGATCTTCACGGAAAAGAACGGTTTTGAAATGCAGAAAATCATGGTCTGCGTTTAATTGGTCTAATACCTTTGCAATATAGGACTGTACCGTATCTTCATATGCTTTTTGAAAAGAAGTGGCATCGGGGAAGTCAACACTACGAATTTGACTATGAATTTCGATATCTAAATGCATAGGAGTGATATTTAAAATGGTTGTTTCGGCTAATACCCGAATTTTTTTGGTTTCGGTATCTTCTCGAATCGTTAATTCCATTTGCTCGATATCATCTTGTAGAAAAAGAATTCCCATGACTTCTTCTTTGGAAAAACGAATCATGGTATCATTCGAAATCCAAATCGCTCCATCGATCATCAAAGACGAATCAGCTTGAAAAACAGGTAATAGGACACTTTCCTCTTCTAAATATTGTCTTGCCATATCTTCGAAAGAAACTTGTAATGTAGTAGCATGTTCTTCGTGATTGACGGTAAGTAGAGAAGGCAAACGAAAAGTGATATCCGATAAATCAAAAAATTCACTGGTAATTTCTTGATTTAAGAAGACAACCGGGAAAGATGAGCGTAATTCTTCTTGCTTTAAGAAATAGGAAACAATCTCTTGAAAATGTCCTTGGCAACTTTCATCCAAAACCATAAAGGCCACATGGGAAAAATAGACACTGCGGCTCGATTGTTGATAAATCATATCGATGGCACTTTCCATATCATTTCCTGTTCCCACTAGGAGAGTCGTTTGATAAGAAGAATTGTTTTCTTCTTTTTTCGCATCGATGAACTGCAAAGAAAGAACCACTTGCTTGTCTTCGTAATGAATACCGATAGCTCCGACAATTCCCAATTCATTTAATTCGGTATAACTGATACATCCGGTAGTCAAAAAGACGAAAAGAAGTGTAATCAAACAAAAAATCCATTTTTTCATTGTATTTTCCCCCGTATTCTATTTTTGCGACTCAGAAGCGGATTGCGTCGTTTTATCCCTTTCTTTTGCCATTTGATAATTGCATCTTCTTGTTCACTTTGTAAAAACGGTGCCAGTGGTGATAGATAAGGCTTACCAAAAGAATCGATGCTACATAATTTGGAAAGAAGAAAAATACCACCTAAGAAAATACCATACATGCCTAAGATGGTTGCCAAAAACAACAGAAGAAAACGCCAAACACGAATGGCCGAAATCATCTCTTGAGAAGCAAATAAAAGTCCAGAAATTGCCGATATGGCAATCACAATAATCATAATTGGTGAAACGATTCCTGCGGAAACCGCCGCATCGCCCAATACCAAACCACCTAAAATAGAAACAGCAGTACCCATGCTAGAGGGAATTCTAGCATCACTTTCTCGGAGAATTTCAAACGTAATACTCATTAACAGTGCTTCGATTAACGCAGGAAAAGGAACTGATTCCCGTTGGGCGGTAAAGTTAATCAGTAAATCGAGAGATAATAAATCTTGGTTATGCGTTGTACTGGCAATATAAAAAGCGGGAATGAAGATGGCAATAAAAAAGGAAAGAAAACGAATGATGCGAATAAAACTCACATGAATATCTTTTTGATAGTAATCATCAGAGGTATGGAAGAAGTCTACAAAAAAGCAAGGTAAAATCAAAACATAAGGACTATTGTCGACAATGATGGCCACTTTTCCCTCTAAAAGAGACATAGAAACCAAATCGGGTCGTTCCGTTAAAAGAATGACAGGAAATAATTTCGCGTCTTTGGGGGATAGAAACTCTTTCAAATATCCAGAATCAATGATGCCATCGATATCGATATTTTCGATTTTTTTCGCAATTTTCGTAACAAAATCCAAATCTACAATATCTGCCATGTAAAGAAGACCAATTTTTGTTTGGGTTTTAGTCCCGACAAAAAAGTCTTTGACCCACAGACTAGGACTTTTGATTCGGCGACGAATCAGTCCTAAGTTTTTGTTATATAGTTCGACAAAGGCATCTTTTGGTCCTTGGATGGCTTGCTCATTACTAGCTTCCGGAATACCTCGATCTAAAATTGCCCTAGCTTCTACGCCAATGGCTTCACCCGTATCAAGAAAGAAAATACAATATCCATTCATAAGCGAAGTAATCATTTCTTCTTCCGTTTGCATGGGCTTGACATTATGGCCTGGAAAAGAATTCAAGAAAAAGGAAAACAAAGAAGTAGACTTAAGTTTTTGATCGATGGCATCATCCACTCGCTCTAAAACAAAGCGATGAATGCTATCACTACTACAAAGGACTTCATTGAATAGTAATAATGTTTGATGCCCATGAATTTGCATCGTCCGCAAAATAAAATCGCTACTATTTCCAAACTTTTGCAATAACGGTTGGATTTTCTCTTCCACATTGACTCCCCATTTCAAATATAGTATGGTTAAAAATGGGAAAAGCATACGAGCAATCTTGTCGTATTCAGTAAAAATCGATATAATGAAACAAAGGAGGAACGATTATGATAGGAAAAATCGAATCACTCGATCATTATGGTCGTGGTATCATTCATCATCAAGGCAAAGTATGTTTTATTCCCAACGCTTTAACAGGAGAAATGGTGCAGTACAAAATTGTCAAAGAGAAAAAACATTATGCCATTGGTAAATGTGAAAAGGTAATCGAAGAAAGTAAGGATCGTTATCTTTTTCCTTGTCCTTTTTATGAACAGTGTGGTGGTTGCCAAGTAGCACATATGTGTGAATCCTTGGAGCATCAATTTAAAGAAGAAAAAATAAAAAACATTCTATCGAAATATACCTCTTACCATGGGAAAACGAAACCGATTTTATTTGGAGAACGCCTTTGGTATCGCAATAAAATTACCTTACATGTAAAAGCAAGAAAAGTAGGATTCTTTAGTGAAGAAAAGAAAACCTTTGTTCCTATCACGGAGTGTTTTTTAGTGCCACCGGCAATCAATCGTATTCTTCCAAAATTAAATCAGTATTTAGATAAGAACCCAGCATTTGATCGGATACAAATACGTTGTAATCATCAGAAAGAATTACAATTATCGATTGATGGCACATATGATTTAGAAAGATTACAAGAAATATTAAAAGGTGAAGCCGTGATCGAAATTTATCACAATCATCAATTACAATATCAATCCAAACCTTTTCAAGATACCATTGGCTCCTTTTCCTTTCATTTGTCGGATCAATCTTTCTTTCAAGTCAATCGCTTACTAACGGAAACACTCTATCGTGTGATTGTACACCATATGAAAAATCAACATGCCAAAAAAGTTCTTGATCTTTATTGTGGTGTTGGAACGATTGGTATCACCATTAGTCCATTTGTGAAAGAAGTGTTAGGTATTGAAGTCGTCCCCGCGGCAATTCAAAATGCCATCCAAAATAAAGAAGAAAACAAAATTAGCAATATCACCTTTCAATGTGGCAAAGTGGAAGATCATCTCGAACAATTACATGGATATGATACTTGGATTATAGATCCTCCTCGCAAAGGATTGGATCCGAAAGTAATCGATACGCTATTACAAGAAACACCATCGTCTATCATTTATGTATCGTGTGATTCCATGACTCTTGCTAGAGATATTCACTTATTGCAAGAACAATATGAGATTAAAGAAGTACACCCCGTTGATATGTTTCCTAACACTTATCATGTGGAATGTGTTTGTCTTCTAAAACGAAAA
Organism: uncultured Bacilli bacterium; assembly: GCA_947853365.1. Classification (GTDB taxonomy): domain Bacteria; phylum Bacillota_I; class Bacilli_A; order RF39; family UBA660; genus Faecenecus. Next base: position 113 of record CANTWQ010000045.1, on the reverse strand, counting down.
TAGAGTTTTATATAATAAAAACAGGTGATTACCATGAATATTGAAGAAAACGTCTATCGTTTATTAGCATATTACCAAGTACCATATGAAAAGGAAACACATAAACCAGTTGC
>CANTWQ010000044.1 GCA_947853365.1 uncultured Bacilli bacterium | reverse complement strand
TTAGATATTCCCAATAAAAAACTAGGTATAAGACCTAGTAAATTGCCCTTGGTAGCGAGAGGGGGGATCGAACCCTCGACCTTTCGGGTATGAACCGAATGCTCTAGCCAGCTGAGCTATCTCGCCGTATCACGTTAAGCAATTATGATTATAACAAACATTTTTTTCTTTTTCAACTATTTTTGTTATTATTTTGTGTGAAAAAATGCATTTTATGCGTTATAATGAAAAAGGTAACGACGGGATGAAAAAAATTATGATAGAGGATTGCTTTTCTTTCGATCATTACAGAAATATGAATTGGTAGGTGATATGAATGCTTCGAAGTTTTCAAGTGGCAGTAAAATATCAAAAAGAAGATATTTGCTCTTTTCAAAGAGTACATTATCATTTTATTTTATCTCAATATCGTTTTTTCTTTTTTGATATGATTTTATTGACAATTCCATTGATAATCCTATATCTCTTCAACGGGGTGCTTACTTATCCTTTGATGGCGATTTTACTGTTATTGATCGATGTTCTTTTGTTGTGGGAGTATTTTGGTAATTTTCTTCCTGATCGTCGAAGTAAAAAGATTTGGAAAAGAGATGCTTCTACATTAGAAGAAGAGCACGTGTTTCGTTTTACGAAAGAAAAAGTACAACTGTTACATACCAATCCTGTTGTAGAAATTTTTTACCGCGATCTTTATCGGGTGCTGGAAGTGGAGAATGCTTTTTATTTTTATATACACCCAAGAAATGCTTTGATTGTCAAAAAAGATGGTTTTACTAAGCAAAATTTATTGGGGTTACAAGAAACATTACAAAAGACTATTGGTAAAAGATATCAACGTAAATCTCTTGCGTGAAGCAAAGTTTTTGTGTTATGATAATTGTGTTATTGCCCCATAGCCAAGCGGTAAGGCATCGGACTCTGACTCTGACATGCGTTAGTTCGAATCTAACTGGGGCAGCCAAAGAAAATTCGTCTCTTAAGTGAGACTTTTTTCATGCTGTAATCGCTTGTTTTAAGAGGGTTTTTATGCTATCATAAGAGTAACGAAGAAGAGGTGGAATGATGACTGATAAAGAGTTTGCAGAATTTTTATTTCCGAATATTCCGGATATTTCTTATTATGAAGAAAAATATCCGCGTCGTCATATGAATGGAGCCATTGTTACTCGTTGTGCCCCAAGTCCGACAGGGTTTGTTCATATGGGAAGTTTATACCAAGGGTTTGTGGCCAAACAGATGGCTCGTCAAACGGGAGGAATTCTTTTTTTAAGAATTGAAGATACGGATCATAAACGAGAAGTAGAAGATGGTGTGAAGGGTATTGTCGAAGGCTTTCGTCAATATGGCATTACGTTCGATGAAGGCTATGGCATTGGGGGTAACTATGGCCCTTATATTCAATCGGAACGAGGAGATATCTATAAAGCATATATTAAATATTTGGTATCTAAAAATTTAGCATATCCTTGCTTTTGCTCGGAAGAAGAAATTGATGAAAATCGTAAAATCCAAGAAGCAACAAAAGAAAGACTTGGTTATTATGGAAGATGGGCTACTTGTCGTAGTATGTCGAAAGAAGAAGCAGTACGACGAATTCAAAATGGAGAAGCTTATGTGATGCGCCTTCGTTCCCAAGGTGATTTTCGTAACAAACATATTTATCACGATGCTATTAAGGGGGATTTAGAATACCCGGAAAATGATATGGATATTGTTATTCTAAAATCGGATGGCTTACCGACGTATCATTTTGCCCATGCCGTCGATGATCATTTGATGGGAACGACGCATGTCATTCGTGGTGATGAATGGGTGTCAAGTTTACCTTATCATTTGGAGTTATTTCAATTACTTGGATTTGAGGCACCACAATATGCACATATTGCTCCTCTTACTAAAAAAGATGAAGAAACGGGTAATATTCGTAAATTGAGTAAACGAAAAGATCCAGAGTTAGCAGTTCGTTATTATCACGAAGCGGGAATCCCTGTTGGAGCTGTGAATTTGTTTTTAGCAACGATTGCCAATTCTAATTTTGAAGAATGGTATTTGCAAAATGAAGATAGAAGTTATACTGATTTTACTTTTTCGTTTGACAAGATGCCAGTTGGAGGAAGTTTGTTTGATTTATCAAAGCTAGAAAGTGTATCGCGTATTTATTTTTCTCATTTGAAGGCTAGAGATGTTTATCAAGAGGCGTTGATGTATACCCATGAATATGATCAAGAATTTTATGAATTACTACAAAAATATCCAGACTATTCCATCTCTTTATTCCATATTGAACGTGAAGTAGAGCGTCCTAGAAAAGATATTGCTTCTTATCCTGATATTCGTAAAGAATTTTGGTATATGTATGATGAGTTGTTTTTTACTAAAGAAAATCCTTATGCGGATTGTAAGATTTATCCGGAAAAACAATTATTGATGGAATATTTTGAAACAATTTATGATGAAACAGATCCACAAGATGTATGGTTTGATAAAGTAAAGACTTTCACGGGAAATCATGGATATGCTCTAAATCGTAAGGATTATAAACAAAATCCGGATGCTTATCGAGGACAAGTTTCTGATTTTTGTGAAATGTTACGGGTGATGGCTACGACAAAAACGATTTCGCCAAATCTATATGATTTATTACAATTGTTAGGTAGAGATCGCCTGTTGAAACGTTTGGAATTGTTTTTGAAATAGGTGATACAATGCGAAAAGAAAAGAAGATTGCTTTGACCATTGGGGGGATTGTAGTTGCACTTCTCGTTGTTCTGTTGGTTGCGATTGGTTTATTTCAAAGTGGAACAGAGAAATTAGATGGTGTTTTTGATTCTTTATTGGATCTTGATTTTAAAACAGATCAAATTGACATGGATATTAAGAGTGATCATCTGTATGGAGAAGTAGAGGAGAGAGTAAAAACGTATTTACAATCTTATGTTACGGCTTATCAAGATTTATTGGCAATCATCCGTGAAGAGGATTTTATTGATTTTTTGCAACCGAATCGTTTTACGAAAGCGGTTGATTGGAAAGCGTTACATTCTCGTATTTCCGAATGGCGTAATCGCATGCAACAAGATTATGATTTGCTTCAAACATACGGATTGGATGCGACCATACGTGAAAACGGAAAAGAACTGGAAGGGAATTATCTGGATCTTTATCTTGGATTTATGATTTCTCACATGAGTGAAGATCGTTTTTTAACCATCGAAAAAGAAGCTTCTACTTATATCGATATGATTGCACGCATTTTAAATGTATATGAACAGGTATTACTATTATTAGAGGAAAATCCAACGGCTTGGAGTGTTGTCGATGGTACTTTCACATTTACGAATGCCGAAGTAGAGAGAAACTATCAACAACGATTGCAACAATTATCGTAAAGAATAGCATGTCTATTCTTTTTTGATTTACTAGGAACAACCTTATCAACATACATTTTTACTTTTTGTCCTAAAAAAAACATCTATTACGATAGATGTTATATGCAATTGGTAGTCTGTACGGGTTTCGAACCCGTGAATGCCACCTTGAGAGGGTGGTGTGTTAAGCCACTTCACCAACAGACCATAAAACGAACATCTTCATTATAGCATGGGATATGGTGGAATTTCAATCTTTTATTTACATTTTTGTATTTCTTGTGATACAATCATCTTGTGATTGCCCAGATGATGGAATTG
>CANTWQ010000043.1 GCA_947853365.1 uncultured Bacilli bacterium | reverse complement strand
TCATGGGATAGGCATTGGTCAAACTGATGCTATTTCCTGTTTGATTAAAAGTGACATTGAAATTTCCAAAAGCGATCTGTTGTGTTTCTCCTTCTTCTCTTCTAGAAAATATGGCATAGGTTGTGCATATCACTGCTACAAGACATAATACTAATACTGTACAACTGACAATGATCAGTCGTTTGATCTTCTTTTTTTCTACTTCGTTCATATCTTGTTCTCCTACTTTCTATCTAAATTCTACCCACCCCCAGGGCCGATTGTCAAGCAAAATTTTTTTCCTTATTTTTCAAGGCTTTCGTGAAGTTTTAACGTGATTTTTTACCTTTTTTCTTACTTTATTATACCTCGTTTTCTTTGTCGACTTTGCTGGTAATTTCTGACATAATTGGTGAAAAATGGCACAGAAAAAAAGCCATGTAAAAAGGCTTTTTATCATCACAAATGAATTTCTCCCAATTTTAATAATTCCACGACCGCGCCGGCTCTACCTTTGACACCTAATTTCTGCATGGCGTTGGAAATATGATTACGAACTGTTTTTTCACTAATTCCTAAATCAGAAGCAATTTCTTTGGTTGTTTTATTTTGCACCAAAAGATGAAAGACTTCACTCTCACGCTTGGTCAAAATATGTTTTGCCACCATTCTTCCCTCCTTCTCATAAAACATTTCTCTTTTTCCCTATACTATTTTATGAGACAGAAAGAAAAGTGGTATAAATAAACGCCCACTTATGCTTCGAACTTCACCGTCACATAGACCTTATCTGTGAAATTTTCTTGAACGCTCCGCATAATTTTATTGGCTAACTGATTGTTGTGGTCACTGCTGATCAAAACGACTGTCACTTGATTGCCATCAATTTGGACAAAGTTTTCGAGACTATACGTATCTTTTAATTTTTTCTCAATTTCGGCTTCTTTGGCCCTGACTTCATCCATCTGTTTTAATTGTTCATAAGCGTTGTTTTTATCTTCCGTACTTGCTTCGGTATCCGTTAATACTTCTTGTAATGTTTCCCGAATCGTCGTTCTTTCATCGTCTAAATCGACGCGCATTGCGACTAGAATATCACTTTCCGTAATACTCGTCGTCACATCACTAGGATCAGTCGTAGTATTTGGTTCTTCTTCTGTTTGACTGCTTTCAGGCGTTGTCAGTAATAATTCACTTGGCATAGTAATGTAGTAAACACTTAATACCAAAATCAAACTAAATAACGTTAAAAACCATAAATTTTGCTTATTGATCATTCTATCGTCCCTTTCTCTAATACAGTTTATGAAAGAAAGGGTGACTTAGAACCAAAAAGGATTATTTTTCCTCTTTTCCAAAGAAACGTTCATAAAGAGAATTTTTATGTTTTCTAGCGGTCAGTGGTTCACTTTTTCGTTGTAGAAAATAAATAATCGGCCGACTGAATAGCCGTGCAAAGAACCGTGTTGCTCTCTTCGTTTCTTGATTTACTCTTTGATAGTAAGTATCCAAAGTATCTCTTTGAAAATGTAAGATATCGTTTAAAACATGACTATCTTTAAAATAACCACAATGGAAATTTTTCTTAGCAAAGGCAATTTCTTTTACATAATGAACATTTAGACCATAAATTTGAAACATCGATACCAAGAAGTCACGATACGTTGTACGACACTTTTCTCCACCACCCAAATTATAAATATGATGGTTTAAGGTTTCTAGATGCTTTAATGCTTCGACAAAAGCATATCCGGTATCGATGGTACTAGCAATTTCCAACTTGGTATCTAAAGGCATATGAAACATCAAAGGATCCGTCTTGGGATGCCCCATAATTCCTGTCAAACGAAAAATCGCATACGAAATACCCGATGCCCGAATCATTTCTTCAACCGCAATTTTTGTCTCAGCATAATAATCCCCCACGCTTGGATTAAGTGGATCTTCTACCGTAATCCAATAATCTTGCACCCGATCACCATAGACACTAACGGAAGAAGAATAAAGCAGAAATGGTCGATTCTCACTATTTAAAATAGCACTGATCAATACTTGACTTCCATAAAAATTGACTTTCCTTGCTAATTCTGGCTTTTGATCGGCCAAAGGTGGAATGACCGCAGCCAAATGAATAATGACATCAACTTTGGAAACAAGCGAAGATACGAGTGGAGCATCTAATAAATCGCCATAAACGATCGTTGCTTGCTTCTGGTAAACTTTTAATCGCTTCTTGATCCTTTGCTTCGGTAAATCAAACGCAATCACATCGTAATGTTGACGAATCAATTCTTTTAACGTTTCGAAGCCGACACTTCCTCCGGCGCCAGTCAATAATACTTTCATCCAACCACTTCCTCTTACTATATCTTTAGTATATCATTTTTTTCCAAGAAAAAAACTCAAAAAATTGAGTTTTACGCACGAGATACATATTTTCCATCAGAAGTAGAAATAATCACATTTTCTCCTTCTTCGACAAACAATGGAACTTTAATGACCATTCCCGTTTCTAATTCGGCATCCTTCATTGCTCCACTAGAAGTGTTTCCTTTCACGGCTGGTTCTGAATGAACTACTTTCATTTCGATTTTATCTGGAAGAACGATACCTAATACTTCTCCTTCATAAAAAGAAATAGATACAATTAAGTTTTCTTTCAAAAATTTAGCATTATCTCCCAATTGTTTTCTAGAAAGTTCGATCTGATCATATGTTTCCATATTCATAAAATAATAAGTATCGGCTTGACTATAAAGGAACTGCATATCTCTTTTTTCAATTCTAGCGGCTTCGACCCGAACCGATGAGTTAAATGTTTTTTCAATAATCGAAGATGTTCTTAAATTACGTAATTTGGCTTTGACAAAGGCTGCTCCTTTGCCAGGTTTCACATGTTGAAATTCCAATACTTGATAAATATCATTCTCGTATAGAATCGTCATTCCCGTTTTAAAATCATTGACACTGATCATCATAATGAAAACCTCCCTTCTATCTTATTTTATTTCTTTTCTTTATGTTCGGTATGTTGTTTGCAAGTTGGACAATATTTACTGATCGTTAAACGATCGGTCGTATTTTTTACATTTTTACTGGTACGATAATTTTCATTTCCACAAACAGAACAAACTAAGGTTTTCATTTGTCTATTTCCTACTTTTGCCATATTCTCCCTCCTCATTTCCTTTAACTATTATATCAAATTATTTGCAAAATGCAAAAGAATTTTATCACAGAACAGGAGAATGTTTCAATGGGTTTATTTGTTTTTCTTCGTTTTCATATAATGTTTGGCCGAATTAAAATGATATTCTCCGGTTTTGATATAATCACGTAACAGAAAAATCAGATATTTTTCTCGGCGTCTAACCCATTCTGTCGATTTAGCAATTTGTAGTGCAATTTCATGTAATGTCATTGCTTTTCCCTGAAACCCGAAGCGGGATTGTAAAATAAATTGATCTTCTTCTTTCAGGCCTTGTAAAAAGCGTTGATATTTTTCAACATAGTAAAGGCGTTCCTCTTGGTCTTCTAGTTGCCGGTAAGAAAGAAGAGCTTGTTTATCTGCTTGTTTTTCTAAAAAAGGGACAGATTCTTCCTGATCATAAACAGGATTGGTTTTTTTCATTTGTAAATAACGGTATAGTGTATCGATTCGAGCTTCACTGATACCTAAAAGATCTTTCAACTCTTCCCGATTGGGATTTCGACCATAGGTTTGATAAAATGTATTTTGTAGTCGTTCTAATCGTTGTAATAGAGAAAAAATATGGTTATTTTTAGGAAAATGAAACAAATATAATTCTTGTTGAAAACGAGATAGCAGCATATAACGGATTTGTTGAAATACATAGGTGGTAAATAAACAGTCTACCGTTTCTCGGTAAGATTCAATTGCTTGTCCTAAAACGAGATATCCATCTTGCATGGCATCTTCCAAAGAATAGAAGGAATTGCTTCGATAATAACGTAATACGGCTTTTTGTACCAATCGTAAATTGTGTTCGAAAAGTTTTTGTTTGATGGATGGATCTTTACTTTTTTCGTAAGTTCGCAATAATTGTATTTGTTCTTCCTTTGGTAAAGGAACTAAAAACTCTTCTTCTCTTGGGATTTCTTTTAACATATGCATTTCTCCATTCGTACTTTTATTTTAACGAATTTTCAAAAATTTACAAGTGGATTTTAACGAACTGGATAAAGAGTAAAGAAAAGGGAAGACACGCGTTTGGCAATTCGGCGATTGACATAACTATGATAGGAAAGCGCCGATGGTTTTTCAACATCGGGTGAAGTTACCGTAATCGTCATGGTCGGATTCTCATAAGGGGCAAAACCAACAAAAGCATTCGATACCGAAGGATGATCGATAATTCCATCACCATCGGTATCTAAAAAGCTTTCACTCGTGCCCGTTTTTCCCGCAGGATTGGGGCTTGTTCCCATCACACCCTTACCAAGACCAACGGTCATCACGGCTCGAAAACCTTCTTTGATGCGATTTAAATATTCCGGCTTCGTCGTAACTGTTCCCATCACCACGGGTGTAAATACCGACTCTAACGTTCCCAGTTCAGACGAAGTTGAAGGCGCATAAACTTCTTTTAGTAAATGTGGTTGTAAGCGCACCCCATCGGATGCAATCGTCGTAATATACTGTGATAACTGAATAGGTGTATACGTATCATATTGTCCCATCGATAAATCCAATAACAACCCTGCATCCGTTTTCGTTCCAATATATCCCAAACTCTCGACCGGTAAATCGATTCCTGTCTTCACGCCAAGACCAAATTCCCCCAACGTTTTCCGATAAACATCAAATGCACTTGTGTCGATCTTTAACGGTTGATCATATTGATAATTGGCCCCAGCGACCTTCATCGCAATCCGAAACTGATAGACATTCGACGATTGGGCAAGCGCCGTAATATCGTTAATCATACCAAGATTAGTATGAGAACATTTCTTTTTCGTTCCAGCAATTTTAATACATTCATCCATCTGATATTCACCCATCGAAATAACTCCCGTATTATATCCAACCAGCATCGTCGCGCCTTTCACGACACTACCCGGTGTCATTGGCGAAACCAAAATACCAGGTGTATAATCATACACTTGATATGCACCGTTTTCGAAAACCACCTGTTTCCCGGCCATCGCTAAAATTTCACCTGTCCCCGGTTCTTGAATCACAACAAAACTTTTATTAAAATATTCCGTATTGGGTTCCGTTTTGGCTTTTAACAATTCTTCTTCTAAAATCTGTTCTACTTGCTGTTGTAATTCGATATCGATCGTAAGAACAATATCATGACCCCGTTTGGCACCGGAAATCGACTCTTTCTCGGACGAGGAAGTCAAACGATAAACAGCCTTCTCTCCTTTTAATAAAGACTCATATTGAGATTCTAAATAACTCGTTCCAACCCGATCCGTTAAGGCATACCCGGCGGCAAGATACGTATCCTTCTGATCACTCGGAATTGCAGAAACCGTCCCTAAAATAGAACGAAATGTATCACCATAAGGATAGATGCGTTCCCAATCTTCACGAACCGAAAAACCGGGAAAAGAATGGCTATGTTCACTAAAAATCGCATATTCTTGATCAGTTAAAGAAGATAAAATGACTTTTTCCGCATAAGCATAACCATGGTGCATCAATTGATAAACATAAGCCGTCTCCAAGTCCTCTTCACGAAAACACGCCAAGTCCGCATCGCTGATACGCTCCAGCTCTAATAAATAAAGATCATCCTGATCTAATTGACGATTTTCCAAAGCCTCCCATTCTTCTTCTGTAATCTTACTTTTACCAACTTCAGGATATAGCAATAAAAAGAACTCTTTTATCTGCCTTTTCGTAAGCTTCGTCGTATCGAACGTAAAGGATTGTGCCATCATCCGAGCCATATCAATTTCTTCCGTCGTCGTAATATCATCGATTGCTTTATAATATAAAACAAGTTTCATTTGATTATCGACCAAAACATGATAATTTCGATCATAAATACGTCCTCTTGGCGCACTTTCAAAAGTCACTTCTTGATTTTGCAAAGCAAACAATTTTTCTTGATAAAAAGCCCTCTTACCAATAAACACATTCGATAATTGAAAGATAAGTAAAAAAAAGAAAAGTAACACAACAAGAAAACAAAAACGAATACGAATCATACGAATCCTATCCAAATCTCTTTGTTTTGTATGGCAATGTTTCCTTCTTTTTTTCATATCCATTCCTCAACTATAATATGTGTGTTTTTCAAAAAGTCTATGCATATACTTTATTATGGGAGGAATGACCATGTACGAATACATCATCAAACAATATATCAAAAATTTAAGTGAAAAGGATATTCAAGATTATGCGCAAAAACAAGGAATCAACGTTTCTTTTCACGATGCTAAAATTTTAAAAGAAACAGCCCAAAAAGATTGGTATACTTTTTATAAAGGCGACCCTACAACAATTTTAGAAACCTTAAAAGCAAAAATCGACCCCATAACCTATGAGGCCGGACTTTTATTATATGAAAACTGGAAAAAAAACGGATCTATTTAGCATCCGTTTTTGTATATTGTAATAAGTTGGAATCAAATTTCTTTTTTAAAAGCATCGCAATTTCCCTTCGGTAAGGCGGATACATCCGATCAATATACGGTGTTTCTAAAATTTTAGGAACATCATCTAACAAAGGATGATAAACAATCGATAACAACGTAGCAAAACCGATCTTGCCATATCCAATATTCTCATGACGATCTTTATGACTCCCCATCTCATTTTTACTATCGTTCACATGGATACAATGGACATACTTCATACCAATCAAAGCATCGAATTGTTGCAAAAAAAGATCAAATTGCCTTAAGTCATAACCTGCATCATGTAAATGACACGTATCTAGACAGACACCAATGCGCTTTTTGTTCGTAACACCATCAATAATCTGTTTGATTTCCTCTAGCGAAGAACCTATTTCCGTTCCTTTACCAGCCATAGTCTCCAATAAAATCGTAACGTGACAACTATCATCCATCAACAGTTCATTCAATGCTTTTTGAATCCGTAAAATTCCTGCCTGCTTCGTTGCCTTCATGTAATTACCCGGATGCAAAACCATAAAAGGAATTCCCAATTGATCGATTCTATGTAACTCTTCTCGTAAAAACGAAACAGAATAACGATACTTTTCTACATCATCACTTGCCAAATTGATAATGTAAGGCGCATGCACGATTAAGTGTCGTAAATCGATTCCCACTTCTCTCATTTTTTGATAAGCCTGTAACGTAATCTCATCGATGATGGGAAACCGTTTGGTATTTTGTGGTGCCCCCGTATAAAACATAAACGTATTGGCACCATACGACAATGCTTCTTCCAAGCTTCCGAATAATTGTGTATCTTTATGAAAAGAGACATGACTTCCAATAATCATAATACCACCTGAAAAAAGCATAGCAAAAGAAAAGAGCCATGTCAATCATGGCTCTTTATTTATTGTAATACAACAGTAGAAACGGTTTCGTCCCCTTCACCTGTTGGAATTTGTAATGAAGGTGAATTATTACTTCCAACGACATACGGAAGTGTTTCTGTTGTAGTAGTTATCTGAGTAATAGAGCATCCATTAGTCACATTATCTTTATCAATATCATTTTCTGCCGTCAAATTACCAATACAGTTTCCAGCACGGTCAGATCCGATAAAGTAATATCCATAGACTGGATTAGCAGCATCCCCATCATTGTGAATCACAACATAAGCTCTCGTATAAGCAGACGTTACATCCCATACAGAACCAAATGGACTTTGCGCATTCATTGGATCTGGATTGTTTTCTAGTTCGATGGCTCCAACACTAACAACTGTTACATAAGCTGGATTCGCATAAGTTTGTACATCCCCAGAATACGTTAAATTACGCGCTGCATTGATGTACTGTTTGGCAGTTGATGCAAAAGATGACTTTCTAGCTGATGTAAGTACAGCATTGATACTTGGAATCGCAATTAACATGATAACTCCCAAAATCACGATAACTGCTAATAATTCGATCAACGTAAACCCTTTTTTGTTTGTTTTCTTTTTCATTTTCATTTCCCTTCCTATTCTACAATGTAAATTTAGTTTATCAGAAAAAATATTCATAAACAATTCTTTTTCCTATTTTTGTTACGATAATTGTCAACTTATGTCGACGATTATTGATAGACGACTGTCGATACTGCTTCCGATTCTCCGGTCGGTGTATATGTTAAGTTGACTGTACTTTCTCCGATTTTCAAAGTAGTAACTGAAGATGTAATCGACGTAATACTACAACCATTACTAACATCATCTTGATCGATACTGTTTTCTTCCGTTAATGGAATACAGTTTCCTGATAAATCCGTTCCCGCAAAATAATACGTATAACGTGGATCCGCGGCCGTTCTCGTATTACGAATAACAACATATGCACTTGTCGACGTATCATTCATTTGCCATACGACACCAAATGGGCTTTGGGCCCGCATTGGATTCGGATTGTTTTCTAGTTCGATTGCCCCTAAACTGACAACGGTAGCAAGCGATGGATCCGCATAAATTTGTACATCTCCTGCCAAAGCTAGATTACGAGCCGCATTGATGTATTGCTTTGCCGTCGATGCAAAAGATGACTTTCGAGCCGACGTAAGTACCGCATTGATACTTGGAATTGCAATCAACATAATGACTCCCAAAATAACAATGACTGCCAATAGTTCAATCAACGTAAAACCTTTCTTATTTACTTGCTTCATTCTCTTCTCTCCTTCTACCTTTGATAATACTATCTTACCACGGAAAATGAAATTTGACAATATGACAAAAGAACATTTTATTTATAATAAGTACGCACCGTTTTACAAGTCGTCGATCCACACATAACCCTAGCAATTTCTACTCCCTGTGGAATGGACATATTCTCTTGCACATAATCAAATCGCGTACTATTGCCACTTTCCAAATTGGTAACTTTTGTTAAATAAACCCCACGATTTTCGCGACCATTGATTCCAACAAGATTGACCCAATATTCATCAAAGCCATTGCTATCTTTCATGATTGCCACATAAGAATTATCCGTCGAATATTCATTTCCTTCCGGATCAATATCCAAATCACCATTATTGATTGTCGATAATGGTAACACCAAAATCTCCGAATTGGTAGGTAATGCAATCGACGTATCACTTCGTAACATATATTCGGCCATCGTCACCATGTTTCTCGCATCTTCAATATAAGTTCTTTTCTTGTTACGATCGATCATCGATACGACATTAGGAACCGCAATCAACATGATGACCCCCAAGATCACAATCACCGCCAACAACTCCACCAAGGTAAAGCCTTTTCTATTTTTCATATCTCATCCTACTTTCAATGTAAGTATACAACATTTTAAAAAAGAAGAAAAGAAAAAGATAGAACCAAATGTCTATATTCAATTTCAAAAGTAAATTGATATTTAAAATATAATTATACAATTTAGTATGTCACAA
>CANTWQ010000042.1 GCA_947853365.1 uncultured Bacilli bacterium | reverse complement strand
AATAAAAAAGTCCATTGGGTTCCTGAATGTGTTGGCGAAAAACGTTTTGGTAACTGGCTCGAGGATATGAAAGATTGGGCCATTTCAAGAAATCGGTATTGGGGAACACCGATTCCTCTTTGGAAGTGCGAATGTGGCCATGAAGAAATGATTGGCTCTCGCCAAGAATTAAAGAAAAAAGCCATCGAAGAAGTAAGCGATGATCTCGATTTACATCGTCCATTTGTAGATGATATTCATCTTTCTTGTCCGAAATGTGGTAAAGCGATGCAACGAATGCCAGAAGTTATGGATTGTTGGTTCGATTCAGGATCGATGCCATTTGCCCAATATCATTATCCGTTTGAAAATCAAGAATTGTTTGAAAGCCAGTTTCCTGCCGACTTTATCTGTGAAGGTGTCGATCAAACACGTGGGTGGTTTTATTCTCTCATTTGTATTTCTACCTTTGTGACCGGAAAAGCTCCATATAAAAATGTGTTGGTAAACGATTTATTACTAGACAAATATGGACAAAAAATGCATAAAAGTAAAGGCAATGCGGTGGAACCATTTACGATCCTACGTCAATATGGCGCCGATGCGACGAGATTTTATATGCTGTATACTTCTCCTGTATGGGTTCCATTAAAATTTGATGAAGAAGGAATCAAAGAAGTGCAATCCAAATTCTTTAATACCTTAAAAAATACGTATACGTTCTTGCAAATGTATGCCAATACCGATAAGATTGATCCAAGCAGTTATCATGTTCCATACGAAAAACTAGAACAAATCGATCGTTGGCTATTGTCGAGATATCATCATCTGATCAAAGATGTTACCGAAGCGATGGATCGTTATGATTTAAACAAACCAGTCCGTCTCATCAATTACTTTATGAACGAAGACTTCTCCAATTGGTATATTAGAAGATGTCGTAGAAGATTTTGGGAAAGTGGTGAAAGTATTTCCAAACAAGCCGTTTATCAAACAACGTACGAAGTATTAAAGGGAATTTGTCAACTGATTGCCCCGATGGTACCTTATATTTCAGATGAAATCTATGTCGATTTAACTGGTGAAGAAAGTGTCCATTTATCGGATTACCCAACCTATGAGGAAGCTTATTTTGATTCAGAACTAGAAAGTCGCATGGAACTGGTTCGTACCTTTATCACCTTGGGAAGAAATGCCCGTGAAGAAGCCAAAATAAAGGTCCGTCAACCATTATCGGAAATTCTATTAGACGGGAAAGATAAACGGAAAATCGAAGAATTTCTACCATTGATCGAAGAAGAACTCAATGTGAAAAAAGTAACTTTTGTCGATTCCTTAGGTGAATATATGAATATCGAAATGAAACCGAACTTTAAATTATGTGGTAAAATTTTCGGACCGTTAATCAAAGAGTTCCAAGAAGCTTTAAAGAATTTGCCTATGGAAGCACAAGAAAACTTACAAAAAGGCAAAAATATCATCATCAATGTCGCAGGTAAAGAAGAAACCATTACTCCAGAAATGGTCGAAATTCGTCTTTCAGCAAAAGAAGGATTTAATGCTTCCTATGAAAACAATCACTTTGTCGTTTTAAATACCCAAATGGATGAAGTATTGCAACAAGAAGGATTGGTTCGTGAACTCATTAGCAAAGTACAAAATTTACGAAAGAGCAAAGACTTTGATATTGCCGATCGCATTACCTTATATTATGCAGGAGATGACAAATTAGAAACAGCGATTATGGCCTTTCAAGATATAATCAAAGAAGAAACCTTATCTGTAGAAATTGTAGAAAAGAAAGATTTAAAAGAAGAAAGTATTTGTACGTTAAATGGTATGACATGTAAGTTGGATGTTGAAGTCATAAAGAAAAAATAATGGTTAGAAAACGGGGAAAGAGAATTCCCCGTTTTCTCTTGCTCTAAAAAATGATTCTATTGTATAATAGATAATAATGGAGTTGGTAAGATGTATTGTCCAAATTGCGGAAAAGAATTGCAAAAAAACACCAAATTTTGTGGAAACTGTGGATTCGAAATAGAGGAAATTGCGACCACCACCAGTCAAAAGATGTGGAAGAAGTCCAAAAACTATGTTTCTTCTTGGTCCAGAAACCGAAAGATTCTGGTTGTTAGTATCATTATCATTGTATGTGCCGTTTCTTTATTTTTAGGAATCGGTAGTACTGTGTCGTCCCCGTCTTATTTAGCCAAGAAAGCATTAACAAGTATCGTAAATGGCGATTACGGAACGTATTATGATTTGTTACAACTAGAAGAGAATCCTTTTGTAACCAAAGAAAAATATGTGAACTATCTAAAAGAAGAATTAGCAGATGAAACGCATACGATCACAGATATTACGGTTCTAACAAGAGAAGAATATATAGAACGGATTGGCTTTGATAGTATTTTCTTTGATGATGGGCGAATTCCCCAAGAAAGTGCTGATTTAGAAATTGTATATTTATCTTATCAGTTAGATGGAAAAGAAGGAGAGACCTATCTTTCTTTTACGAAGGATGAGGGTCATTCCTATCTCTTCTTTCCAAACTGGAGACTGGTCGATGAAGCTACGTTAATCAAAGACTATACGCTCTACGCTCCAAAGGATAGTACGGTGATGTTCGATGATATTTCACTCAATCAAGAAGAACGTATTTCATCGAGCAACAATCATTATGATTGTTACCAGATTCCTTTGGTAATTGCCAAAGATACCCCGCTTACGTTCACCTTATCTTCAGGTTTAATATTAGAAGAACATATCACTCCCAGTGATCAATCCTATTATCCAAGTGAGGTTACTGTTTCTGAAAATCATGTGAAGTCACTAGAAGAGGCAAGTCAAAAAGCAATCCAACTTCTGTTTGATGGTGCCCAAGGTAATATCACATTAGATACTTTAGAAGCCGATCCCTTATTTCAAGCGTATGACGATACTTACCATACATTAGAAAAAATATATCATAATTTAGATACTACATATCCGTATCGTTATTACAAAATCACCAACCTAACTTTGGGAGAAGTAAAAAGAAATCCCAACGAAGAAATCACATATCATAGTGAAGATGGCAGTGT
>CANTWQ010000041.1 GCA_947853365.1 uncultured Bacilli bacterium | reverse complement strand
GTTACATTTTCGATTGTCAATGTTCCTTGGTTATGACCAATAACCGTTCCTACATAATGTTGTGTATATTCTGCTGTCGTTCCTCCGACTGGGTCACTAATGACAACATTTTCAAAATGTAAGTTTTTGATCGTTAAGTTGTTACTTGTATTATCACTAATAAATCCATTTCCGTAAGGAGTAGCTAGTGTTCCATTTGCTTTATAAGCATCACGACTTGTTTCCATATTTGAAATCGTATGATTTCCACCATCGATTACCGTATTATCCATGTTGCCTTTTGCAAAAATTGGAGTCCACTCTTCGCCACTTAAATCCATATCACTCGTTAATTTGATGACTTTGTTATCAAACGATGTTCCGTTATTGATATCTTGTACGAAAGCATTAAAACTTTCTTTCGTTGTAAGTACAACAACTTCTTTTCCCTCTTCTTGGAAAGAACTTACCTTTACATTGATTTCTTGAGAATCATTGTTATATTCATCAAATACAACGACATCTTCGCCTAGATAGTCAGTATTTTCTGTATATACTTTCGTTAAAGTCATTTGATCATCTGATAATGTCCATCCTTCGATTGGTTGGATTTTTTCATTGGCAGTCAATGTTACTTGAATACTGCCATCAGCTAAAACTTCTTCTACTTTTGTTACTTCAAGATCTACTTTGGCACGAATAAAAATCCATCTTGTAACTTCTTCAGCAACATTTCCTGCAGTATCGACAACTTCGTATACTGGACGGTATTTTCCAATTTTTGATGTATCTATTGCATCGAAACGTCCACGATTGATTCCGTCTTCGCTATAATAGAAATAATAACTTGGCATTACCGTACGAGTTTCATCGATATTATCGGTAACTGTTACACCTAAATCGGTATATTCCATGCCTTCTTCTAATGCAACATGACTACCATTTAATGTTGCAACAGGATTCACAGTATCAATGATGGTTTGAATTTCGATGGTTCCTGTTGTATCAGCAATTTCTACTACGTTTCCTGCTAAATCAACCACATTTTTTACTGTGAATTGGAATGCACCATTTTCTTCTGTTCCTTTCACAATATATTCATATACATATTGTGTTGTAGTATCTGTTAATTGATCCTGTACTTTCTTTAATGTTTCACCATATGCCTCAACGGTTGGGACAACTGATAATTTTTCACTGAAATTTACATAAATCCATACTTTGTCTCCGGCTTTGACATAACCATTTTTATCTGTTAAGTCTTGCACTCTAACGTTAGTAACCGTAGCATTTTGTGTATCGACATTGACATTTCTTGTCACTTTTCCAGTTGTATCAACAGTTTCCGCAACATTTCCTGCTAAGTCAACCACATTGTTAACAGTGATATTCACTTCTCCATTTGGTGTCGTTTCATCTACGATATATTCGTAAACGTATCTCTCCCATGGTTGATTCCATTGATCACCATTTTCGGTATATTTTAAAGTCAATTCTTTATCTTGAATTTTAACAACTGGTTTTTCTGATAGTTTTTCATTGAATGTAACATAAACCCATACTCTATCTCCAGTTTTCACAATTCCATCACCGTTCGTATTATCTTGAATACGTACTTCGTTGATTTCAGCATTTTTCGTATCGACAATGACATTACTTGTCACTTTATCTGTCGCATCAATTGTTTCTGCAACATTTCCAGCTAAGTCGATTACATTTTCTACCGTAAAAGTGATTTCTCCTTGTGGAGCATCTTCTTTCACAATATATTCATATACATATTGGATCCATGGTTGATTCCATTGATCACCACTTAATTCTTGTACTTTTGTTAGTTCTTCACCGTTTACAGTTACAGTTGGAACTTCCTGTAATTTTTCACTGAATGTAATGTAGAGCCATACTCTATCTCCGGCTTTCACGATTCCATCACCATTGGTATTATCTTGAATGATGACTTCGTTAATTGCAGCCCTGGTATGATCTACCACTACTTTTCTTTCGAATTCAGCTGGATTTTCAGCTACCGCAACAACATTTCCAGCTAGATCTTCTACGTTTTTAACAGTAAAAGTTATTTCTCCTTCTGGAGTTGTATCTTTTACAACGTATTCATAGACATATTGGGTTGTGGTATCCGTTAATTGTTCTTGCACCTTTTTTAACTCTTCACCATATGCTTCAACGATTGGTGCTTCTTTTAATTTTTCGCTAAAGTTCACATAAATCCAAACGACATCATTCGTTTTGGCATATCCATTCAAATCTGGTTTATCTTGAACTCTAACATTTGTAACCGTAGCGTTTTGTGTGTCAACGATCACATTTCTAGTTATCTTCCCTGTTGTATCAGCAGTTTCCACTAGGTTTCCTGCTAAATCAACAACATGATTTACAGAAACTGAAACTTCACCATTTGGCGTAGTTTTATCTACGATATACTCGTAAACATACTTTTCCCATGATTCATTCCAATTATCGCCGTTTTCTGTATATTTCAAAGTCAATTCTTTATCTTGAATTTTAACAACTGGCTTTTCAGATAATTTTTCATTAAATGTCACATAAACCCAGACTCTATCTCCGACTTTCACATATCCATCACCGTTGGTATTATCTTGAATACGTACTTCATTGATTTCTGTCGTTGCAGTATCAACAATGACATTTCTTGTTACTTTATCTGTTAAATCAGCAGTTTCAACCGCATTCCCTGCTAAATCAACTAAATTTTTGACTTCAATTTGTAACTCTCCATTTGGCGTATCTTCTTTGACAATATATTCATAAACATATTTTGCCCAACCGTCTCCAGATTCTTGTTGTCCAGCGATGGTTGTTAATTCTTCACCATATACGCTAACGACTGGATCGTTTGCTAATAGTTCTGTCGTATTGACATAAATCCATACTTTGTCTCCGGCTTTGACATATCCATCACCGTT
>CANTWQ010000040.1 GCA_947853365.1 uncultured Bacilli bacterium | reverse complement strand
GTATCCCAATTATTTTGATTGTGATGGGATCGATTGATTTAGGTAGAGCCGTATTATCTAGTGATGATAAAGAAATTAAAGGAGCAACAAGTAAACTCATCAAACGTGCCATTGCAGCAGTAGCCGTATTCTTCGTCTCAACAATTGTTTCATTGTTAATGGGATTGTTCCCAAGCGGTGTTGAAGGAACAAACAGTTGGTCTGATTGTTGGGATTGCCGTACTAGTGCTAATGAAACAGAATACGAAAATTGTATTAAAGACAAGGATAAATAAAATGGTAGAGATACTTATTCAGTATTAAAATAAACATAAGACAAAGGATCGATAATCAAAAATCGGTCTTTTAATTTTCACCAGTAATGATATCATCTTAGTAACAAAAATTATTATTAAAACAATAATATAGTGTAAATTGTTAAAACTTATGATAAAATGAATTATATAGAATGGATGTGATAGTGTGTCTAAAAAAAAGATGATTATTATTCTTGGAAGTGTATGCGGGAGTGTGATATTATTATTACTTTTCATATTAGTTTTTCAATGGATTAGTAATCGTAATTTATCTTTTGAAGAAATTGAAAATCGTATGGCTAGCGCTGCCGAAAATTATTATAGTAGCAATGAAGAGAAATTACCTACTTTTGAAACAAAACAAGTAACAATTGATGTCAATACTTTAATAACTTCTGAATATATGGATAGTTTAACCAAATATACAGATGAAAATATTCAATGTACAGGCCATGTCACTGTGTATTATACAAATGAAGCAGATGAGTACTTATATGTACCATACTTAGATTGTGGAGATGTTTACAGAACTCAAACGTTATCTGATAAGATTATAGAAGATGGTCAAAATTACACCACGAATAATAGTGGTATATACAATGAAGGAAACGAGTGGATTTTTAAAGGAGAATCTCCTAACAATTATTTGACTTATGCTGGTAGAACTTGGAGAATTGTTCGTGTTAATTCGGAAGGTCAAATCGTTTTACTAGATACAGAATCTGTGAATGAAGTCATGTGGGATAATCGTTATAACATTAACGAAGGAAGAAGATCAGGAATAAATGATTATCGTCTAAGTAACATTCAAGAAGAACTAGATGATTATTTGACAGGCGATTTGGAAAGTACTGATAAATTAGCATATTATAATTTATGTGTAGGACCAAGAGCAGAAAACGATAATTCAATAGATGGAAGTTCCGATTGTTCAACTATAATTGAAAATCAATTGGTCGGATTACTTCCAATCTATGAATATTTTAGAGCAAGTTTTGATAGTAATTGTGCAATCGATTTAAAAGCATGTAGAAATTATAATTATATTGCAGCACGGTATGCCAATTCAAGTTGGACGTTGCAAGCTCCAACAGGAACTACCGCTTCAATATATACTATAGTCGGAGTAAGTTTGTTAGAAAGTAAATTAACAGAAGAATACCTAATGTATCCAGTAGTCTATCTACAATCCGGTATTCTACACGAAGGTGGAACTGGAACACGATCAGATCCATACATTGTTAGTTAATAAATATTATATCTATAGTCAAGTCTTTGAACTTGGCTATTTTTGTGTTCAAATGATAGTAAGTATGGTATAGTATAGGAAATGTGAAGGGAGTTGTTCGTATGGCTAGAATTGATATGTTGTTGGTGGAGAAAGGTTTCTTTGAAACGAGAAGTAAAGCCCAGTTTGCAATTCAAACGGGAACCGTTTATTGTAATGGACAACAAGTGTCTAAAAATAGTTTTGCTGTAAATGATACGGATGTGTTGGAGGTAAGAGAAAATACTTTGCCTTATGTTTCCAAGGGTGGCTTAAAATTAGAAAAGGCGTTAACAAAATTTTCTATTGATTTAACGAATCAAAATATGATCGATATTGGAGCATCGACCGGGGGATTTACAGATTGTGCAATCCAACATGGAGTTGGCCATGTGCTGGCGATTGATGTTGGGTCGTTACAGTTTTCTAAAAAGTTACTAGAAACGAAGCGTGTCACGTTAATGGAAAATACCGATTTTAGAAATGTAGAAAATTCTTTATTAAAAGGATATTCCCTTGCTACAATTGATGTATCGTTTATTTCCGTAGAGAAACTATTACCAAAACTTGCAGAATTAGAAGATCTAAAAGAAATCATTTTACTGATTAAACCTCAATTTGAATGTGGAGTAGAGTTGGCCAAACAATATCATGGTGTTGTATTAAGTAAAAAAGTACATGTAGAAATCATCCAAAATATTATAAGAAATTTTAATCAGATCAATTTCTATCTCAATAATCTTACCTATTCCCCAATCCGTGGTGGTAGTGGTAATATCGAATATTTAGCACATTTCAAGAAAAATGGGATAAATAAATCAATCCATATAGATGCAGTTGTAAAACAGGCATTTTCTATTTTAAGGAAGTGATTGCAGTATCAAAAAAATTAGATGCAAGATGACGAAATGCATCGATAGCATCTAATATCTTACAGGGATAAAACTAAGGTTTCTCACCATTAAAATAGCAAAAGTAAAGGTTTTTAATATATTGGTTTTATCCGAAGCATTTGTACC
>CANTWQ010000039.1 GCA_947853365.1 uncultured Bacilli bacterium | reverse complement strand
TTGTCTGTCTGTAATAATTGGGTCGTATTTTCCATATTTTCTTTAAATAGTTCGAAAGCACGATTGCCACTATCAATCACAATGATCTCTTGATTTTCATTAAAGTCGCCACCGAACGCAGTAATAATCGCATCGATATTGATTACACCAATAATCAATACTGCTAAAAATAAGTTGGCAATCACAAACCATTTATTTTTGATTTTCTTTTTTAAAGAAGTCATTGTCAAAAACCAAAATTTATTGGCCATTAAAATCACCTACTTTCGCAATAAAAATCTCATTGAGGCTTGCTTCTTCCACCACGAATTTTGTAATATCATATTTGCGAACTGCTTGGAACACTTTCTTTTGCACTGCTTCTTCGCTAATTTTTATTTCGTAATCCTCACCTTTCTGGGTAATTGCTTCCACACCTTTGATTTTCTTGATTTCATCTAAATCAACATCGCCACGAAGTAAAATATTTTTCTTGCGATATTCTTTTTTGATATCGCTTAAATATCCTTCGAGGATTGCTTTACCATGCACTAAGATGGCTAGTTTTTCACAGAACAATTCGATGTGTTCCATCTGATGGGATGAAAAGATAATCGATGCTCCTTCTTTTTGTAAATCCCAAATGGCTTCTTTAAACATTTGCACATTGATGGGATCTAGTCCGGTAAATGGTTCATCTAAAATCAATAATTTAGGATGATTGATGACCGCGGAAATAAATTGAATTTTCTGTTGGTTACCTTTTGATAACTCTTTGATTTTGCGATTTTTATAATCGGTGATTTGAAAGCGTTCTAACCAATGATCTAATTCTTGTAAGATTTTCTCTTCAGTCATTCCTTTGAGACGCCCATAAAAAAGCATTTGTTCTTTGACGGTCATTTTGGTCAGTAAGCTTCTCTCTTCCGTTACAAACCCGATTTTATCGGTCATGCTATAATCAATTTTTTTGCCATCTAAGGTGACTGTTCCACTCGTTGCATCGAGTAAGCCCATGATGATCCGAAAAGTTGTTGTTTTTCCGGCACCATTTTCTCCGAGAAGGCCAAAAATTTCCCCATCTTGTACTTCAAATGAAAGATCATCGACGGCAAGATGGGTTCCATAGTATTTTACAATATGTTCTACCTTCAACATAACTATTCTCCTCCTTCCCCATTATATCATGACGATGTACAGAACAAAAGCAAAATAAATTTTGCCCACCTTACCTCACGGTAAGGTCTTTCTACTTCACAGAAACTTTTGTTTCTCCATAGACCAGTATCGGATGGTCGCCACCCTAATTTTATTTTGGCAAAATTTATGACTACAAGGTTGTTCTTAATTCACTCATATATTGTGTTAACCCTTCAAACATAATATTTACAGCAGCATTACAATCACGATCATGCATCGTATGACACATCGGACATTCCCATGTACGGATACTTAAATTCTTGATATTTTTATTTTGATAATTACAAACACTACATGTCTGACTACTTGGATAATAACGATCGATTTGGATCAATCGTTTATTCTTCCACTTCGCTTTATAGGTTAAGATCCGTATGATTTCTGATAATGGGTTCTCTGCTAAACGCTTGGCAATTCCATGATTTTTCTGCATACTTTTGACATCTAAATGTTCCGTTACAATCATATCATTCTCGTTGATTAGCTTATTTGTGATATCATGTAATAAATGCTTTCTAGCATTTCTTATTTTCTGATATAATCTTCTAATTTTCAGTTTCATCTTATAGTGGTTCTTACTTCCTTTTTGACATCGCGATAACCCTCTTTGTAAACCAATGAGCCGTTTATGATTGATTTGAATTGTGTTTTTGATCTTTTCATTGTTAGAAGTTACAATCAAATCTTTAATACCTAAATCAAGTCCTACGATTGTTTTGGGAACAAATGGAGATATTGGGACTTCTTCTTCTACTAAAATACTAACATAATACTTCGTCGCATCTTTCCGGATCACTGCACTCTTGATATCTCCGTGAAACTCTGTTTGATGACGATAGCCACGAAATGGCATTTCTTTTAACTTTGGTAACGTTATTATTCTTCTTTGAAAATCTACTTTGATACTTTCATAGATTTTTCCATGATAAGCATTTTTGGTATTATTGGTCTTATAACTTTCTAATACGCCTTTTCTTTTAAATTTAGGATAACCACTTCCGTGAAAAAACCTTTGATATGCATTTTCTAGAAAAAATAAAGTATTTCTTAAACTACAACTATCCACCTCTTTTAAAAAAGGATATGTGTTTGATAAGGATGGCAGTAATTTGATTTGGTCATAAGCACTTTTTATTCTTTTGGTTTCTTGATATTCTTTCTTTTTCTCTTCTAGAAAGTAATTATAAACAAAGCGATTACATCCAATTGTTTGATGGATCAATATTTTTTGCTCGTCACTGGGATAAATGCGAAAGACATAACCCTTATATATTTTCATAACAAACGCCCCCCTCTTGATACCATCATAACACGAACAAATGTATGTGTCAATGCCCTTAATCATCATTTTTCTATCAAATAAAATTTTTTTCTTATACCATTCATATAAGACCAAAATAAGACTATTCGTGTTGAAATGGATGCTAAAACAAACCATATTTCATTTTACAAAGCAAATTCCTAATAAACAAAAAAAGAGGTTACTTTGCCTCTTCTTCTCTTTTTTTCATAACAACCAGTGCATGGTTTGAAATATCGAGTTTTTTTCTGATTTCGGTTAAACGATCATAGTCTAAATGACGAATGATATCTAGTTTATT